>CAJAVE010000158.1 GCA_903945325.1 uncultured beta proteobacterium
AACCGCGACCGCTTTGTGCTGTCCAACGGCCACGGCTCCATGCTGATCTATGCGCTGCTGCACCTGACCGGCTACGACTTGTCTATTGACGATTTGAAGAAGTTCCGTCAGTTGCACAGCAAGACCGCCGGTCACCCCGAGGTGGGTATCACCCCGGGTGTGGAAACCACCACCGGCCCGCTGGGCCAGGGTTTGACCAACGCCGTGGGCATGGCGCTGGCCGAGAAGCAGCTGGCAGCTGAATTCAACCAGGGCGACCAGGCAATAGTCGACCACTTCACCTATGTGTTCATGGGCGATGGCTGCCTGATGGAGGGCATCAGCCACGAGGCCTGCTCGCTGGCCGGCACGCTGCGCCTGTCCAAACTGGTGGCGTTTTACGATGACAACGGCATCTCGATTGACGGCCATGTGGAAGGCTGGTTCACCGACGACACGCCCAAGCGCTTTGAGGCCTATGGCTGGAACGTTATCCCCGACATCAATGGCCACGACCCCGAGGCGCTGGACGCCGCCGTGCAGGCCGCCAAGGCGCAGGGCCGGCTGGCCGACGGCAAGCCCACGCTGATCTGCTGCAAAACGGTCATCGGCATGGGCTCGCCCAACAAGGCTGGCACGCACGATGTGCACGGTGCCGCGCTGGGCGCCGCCGAGGTGGCGGCCACCCGCCAGGCGCTGGGCTGGGACCATGCGCCGTTCGAGATTCCGGCAGATATTGCGCATGCCTGGAATGCGGTGGAACGCGGGCAGGCGGCCGAAGCTGCCTGGCGCGCTGGCTTTGACGCCTACCGCACCCGCCACCCCGAACGGGCGGCCGAGTTCGAGCGCCGCATGGCCGGTGACCTGTTACCAGCATTCGCCGAAAAATTGCCCGAGGTCTTTGCTGCCATTGCCGGCAAGGCCGATGCCGTGGCAACCCGCAAAGCCAGCCAGAACGCGCTGGATGCCCTGGCCCCGCTGGTGCCCGAATTCTTTGGCGGCAGTGCCGACCTGACCGGCTCCAACCTGACCAACTTCAAGGGTTGCGTCAAGGCCGGGCGTGACCAGTGGGGCAACCACATGAGCTACGGCGTGCGCGAGTTCGGCATGGCCGCCATCATGAATGGCATCGCCCTGCACGGTGGCTACATCCCCTACGGCGGCACGTTTTTGACCTTCAGCGACTACAGCCGCAACGCCATCCGCATGGCCGCGCTGATGAAGCTGCGCGTCATCCATGTGTTCACCCACGACAGCATTGGCCTGGGCGAAGACGGCCCCACCCACCAGAGCGTGGAGCACATCCCCAGCATGCGCATCATCCCGAATCTGGACGTGTGGCGTCCGGCCGATGGGCTGGAGACTGCCGTCGCCTGGGCCCATTCCGTTGAGCGCGAGGACGGCCCCAGCGCGCTGTGCCTGTCACGCCAGAACCTGCCGCGCCTCACCGGCGACGCCGCCACGGCGCAGGCCATGGAGCAGAACATCCGCCGCGGTGGCTACGTGCTGTCCGATATGGAAGGCGCCCAGGCCGTGATCGTGTCCACCGGTTCGGAGCTGGAGCTGGCCGTCGCTGCCCAGGCGGCGCTGGCAGTGGAGGGCATTGCGACCCGCGTGGTCTCCATGCCCTGCACCAATGTGTTTGACCGCCAGACCGACGCCTACCAGGAGAGTGTGTTGCCCATGGCGCTGCCTGCGATTGCGATTGAGGCGGCACACCCGGACTTCTGGCGCAAATATGTGGGCCGCACCGGTGTGGTGGTGGGTATTGCCAGCTTTGGCGAGTCGGCCCCGGCCAAGGACCTGTATGCCCACTTTGGCATTACGTCCCAGCGCGTGGTCGAGGCTGCGCGCACGCTGGCCCACAGAGCCGCCCATCGCAATGCCGTGCCGTTGCCGGAACAGATTGTGGTTGCCGTTAATTGACACGACCGGTATTGAGCACGATGAAAGCATTCGATCTGATCATGTTTGACCTGGACGGCACGCTGGTGGAGACCGCGCCCGAGATCTTTGACGCCGTCAACGACACCTTGCGCTACTTCAACATGCCGGAAGTGACGCAACAGCAGGTCAACGACTGGATTGGCCACGGTACGCGTGAGCTGTTGATCCAGGCGCTGGCCTTCAGCGGCAAGGTGCCCGACAGCACGGTGCGCGCCAGCGACAGCCTGAAGCTCAGTGTGTCCCGCTTTGACACGCACTACCAGCAGCGCTGTGGCACCCGCAGCCAGCTTTATCCGCAGGTGCGTGAAACGCTGACGGCCCTGCGCGAGCAGGGCGTGAAGCTGGCCGTGGTGACCAACAAGGAAGGCCGCTACACCGACACGGTGCTGAATGCCCACAGTCTGGCGCCGCTGCTGGACGCCGTGGTCAGCGGCGACAGCTTCCCCGCCAAAAAGCCGGACCCCACCGGCGTGCAAAGCTGCCTGTGCCGGTTTGGTGTGTCGCCCGAACGGGCGTTGTTTGTGGGGGATTCCAGCATCGACGTGGCGACCGCGCGCAACGCGGGCGTGCGCGTCTGGGCGCTGCCCTACGGTTACAACATGGGTCAACCGATTGAAGCCTGCGCGCCAGACCGGGTCATTGCCGATTGCTCGGCGCTACTGAATGTATAGCTGTCTACGCATTGCTGACGGGGGCTTGCGCCTCTTTTTATAAGGAAATTATCGTGAAAGTCCTGCGCTTCGCCGATGTCATTGCCAGCGGCTTTGCCAATCAAAAACGCGTGTTCATTCGCGCCGACCTGAACGTGCCGCAGGACGATGCGGGCAAGATCACGGAAGACACCCGCATCCGGGCGTCCGTGCCCTGCATCCAGATGGCGCTGCAAGCCGGCGCGGCCGTCATGGTGACCAGCCACCTGGGCCGCCCGACCGAGGGCGCTTTCAAGCCCGAAGATTCGCTGGCTCCCGTGGCGAAGCGCCTGGGCGAATTGCTGGGCCGTGACGTGCCGCTGGTGGCACATTGGGTGGATGGGGTGACGGTCGCCCCCGGCCAGATCGTGATGCTGGAAAACTGCCGCGTCAATGTGGGCGAGAAGAAGAACGACCCGGCCCTGGCACGCAAGCTGGCCCTGCTGTGCGACATCTTTGTGCACGACGCCTTTGGCACCGCCCACCGCGCCGAGGGCACGACGTATGGCATTGCGCAGTATGCGCCCATCGCTTGCGCAGGCCCCTTGCTGGCCGCCGAGATTGACGCCATCAACAAGGCCCTGGCTCAGCCGAAGCGCCCGCTGGTGGCCATCGTGGCGGGTAGCAAAGTGTCGAGCAAGCTGACCATCCTGCAAGCGCTGGCCAAAAACGTGGACCAGCTGATTGTGGGCGGCGGCATTGCCAACACCTTCATGCTGGCCGCCGGTCTGAACATCGGCAAAAGCCTGGCCGAGCCGGGTCTGGTGGAGGACGCCAAAGCCGTGATCGCCGCCATGAAGGCCAGAGGCGCTGAAGTGCCCATCCCTACCGACGTGGTCACCGCCAAAACGTTCGCCGCCGATGCCGTGGCCACCATCAAGGCCGCCAGCGACGTGGCCGACGATGACCTGATTCTGGACATTGGCCCCGAGACTGCACAGCGCCTGGCCGCTCAGCTCAAGGCCGCAGGCACCATCGTCTGGAATGGCCCGGTGGGCGTGTTTGAGTTTGCTGCGTTTGAGAACGGTACCAAAGTGATCGCAAACGCCATTGCGGAGTCCAGCGCCTTCAGTATCGCGGGCGGCGGTGACACGCTGGCGGCCATTGCGAAATACGGCATTGAGAAACAGGTGGGCTACATCTCCACCGGCGGCGGGGCTTTTCTGGAGGTGCTGGAGGGCAAGACCCTGCCCGCTTTCGAGATCTTGCAGAAGCGCACCACGGGTTGAGTCACTACGGTTTTGATAGCTGCTTGCGCACGTTCTACGGGCGCTAGAGGCCATTTTTGCTTAAATTTACAGGAGATTTTCATGGCTTTTGTTTCCCTTCGCCAAGTGCTGGACCACGCCGCTGACAACGGCTACGGCGTACCCGCTTTCAACGTCAACAACCTGGAACAGATCATCGCCATCATGGAAGCGGCGCAGGAGACCGACAGTCCGGTCATTCTGCAAGCGTCTGCGGGCGCCCGCAAATACGCGGGTGAAGCCTATCTGCGCCACATGATGCTGGCGGCGGTGGAGTCGCACCCCAACATTCCGGTGGTGGTGCACCAGGACCATGGCACCTCGGCGGCGGTGTGCCAGCAGTCCATTCGCTCCGGCTTTACCAGCGTGATGATGGACGGCTCACTGATGAGCGACGGCAAAACTCCGTCAACCTATGAGTACAACGTCGACATCACCCGTTTGGTGTGCCAGATGTCACACCCCATCGGCGTGTCGGTGGAAGGTGAACTGGGTTGCCTGGGCAGCCTGGAAACCGGCGACGCGGGTGAGGAAGATGGCATTGGCGCCGAAGGCAAACTGAGCCATGACCAGATGCTGACCGACCCGGTACAGGCCAAGGATTTTGTCGAGAAAACCGGAGTGGACGCACTGGCCATTGCCATCGGCACCAGCCACGGCGCCTACAAGTTCACCCGCAAGCCCACCGGTGACATTCTGGCCATCGACCGCATTGCGGCCATCCACGCACAAATCCCCAACACCCATCTGGTGATGCACGGCTCCAGCAGCGTGCCACAGGAATGGCTGGCCATCATTCGCCAGTTTGGTGGCGACATCAAGGAAACCTACGGCGTGCCGGTGGAAGAAATCCAGCGCGGCATCAAAAGCGGTGTGCGCAAAATCAACATCGACACCGACATCCGCCTCGCCATGACCGGCGCCATGCGCCAGGTGTTTTCCCAGCAACCCAGCGAGTTTGATCCGCGCAAGGCCCTGGTCGCAGCCAAGAACGCAGCGCGTGGCATTGTGAAAGCGCGCTTTGAAGCGTTTTGCTGTGCGGGGCAGGGCAGCCGGATCAAGCCGGTGGCGCTGGAGGTGATGGCAAAGCGCTACGGCTGACCGATGCGCCCGTTCCAAAAGTGAAGTTCCGCGTCAAGACCTTGTTGCACGCGGATCA
>CAJAVE010000159.1 GCA_903945325.1 uncultured beta proteobacterium
GGGGTAATCATGTGACCACCGGTTTCGGTCTGCCAGAAGGTGTCAACGATGGGGCACTTGCTGCCGCCGACGTGCTTGTAGTACCACTCCCAGGCAGCGGGGTTGATGGGCTCGCCCACCGAGCCGAGCAAACGCAGGCTGGACAGGTCATAGCTCTTGGGGTGCACGGAGTCTTTGGCTTCAGCGGCCTTGATCAGGGAGCGAATGGCGGTGGGTGCGGTGTAGAACACGGTGCACTTGTGGTCCTGGATCATCTTCCAGAATCGGCCCGCGTCCGGGAAGGTGGGCACGCCTTCGAACACGATCTCGGTGCCACCCAAAGCGAGCGGGCCGTAGGTGATGTAGGTGTGACCGGTCACCCAGCCGATATCGGCCGTGCACCAGAACACGTCGTCAGCCTTGAGGTCAAAGGTCCACTTGGTGGTCAGTGCCGCGTGCAGCAGGTAGCCGCCGGTGGAGTGCTGCACACCCTTGGGCTTGCCGGTGGAACCGGACGTGTACAACAGGAACAAGGGGTGTTCCGCTTCAACCCACTCTGGCTCGCAAGTGGTGGACTGACCGGCCACCAAATCATGCATCCACTGATCACGACCCGCGGTCATGGCGATTTCGGAACCACTGCGCTTGACCACCAGCACGTTCTTGATGGAATCACAACCGCCCAGCGTCAGCGCTTCGTCGACGATGGACTTCAGGGGCAACTGCTTGCCGCCGCGCACTTGGTGGTCGGCCGTGATGACGGCAACAGCACCGGTATCTTCAATGCGGTCACGCAGGGACTGGGCAGAGAAACCGCCAAATACCACCGAATGGGTCGCGCCGATACGGGCACAGGCCTGCATGGCGGCCACACCGTCGATAGACATGGAGATGTAGATGACCACGCGGTCACCCTTTTTGACACCCAGGGACCGCAGACCGTTGGCGATCTGGCAGGTCTTGGCCAGCAGATCCTGGTAGTTAATCTTGGTGACTTCGCCGCCGTCGGCTTCGAAGATGATGGCGGTTTTTTCGCCCAGGCCATTTTCGACATTGCGGTCAAGGCAGTTGTACGATGCATTGAGCGTGCCATCGGCAAACCACTTGAAGAAAGGGGCGTTGCTCTCATCGAGCACCTGGGTAAATGGCGTTTTCCAGCTGATAAGCTCTTTGGCCAGACGGCCCCAGTAGCCTTCGTAATCGGCTTCAGCTTCCTGGCACAGCGCGTTGTAGGCGTCCATGCTGGGGATAGCCGCGTTCTTGACGAACTCTGCGCTGGGCAGATAAACAGGCAATGCGGTTGGGGTTTCGGTTGTTGTAGTCATGCGGAATGTCTCCTCAGTTAAATCAAAACTGGGCGAATATTGGTGCCAAGCACTTACAAATCACTGACTTGCACACAGCTTACTCTCCCGGGGTCATCACAGGGTCATGATGGGCTTCTACAATCCGTATTCTTTGATAAAAGCGTAAAAAAACACCCATGAGCCCCACTCCGCCCAAGCCCTCCAAGCAGCCTCCCATGAACGTGCTGTCCAAGGTCATTTTCTCCAGTCGCTGGTTGCAGTTGCCGCTGTACCTGGGCCTGATTGCAGCGCAAGCGGTATATGTGTACCACTTCTGGGTGGAACTGCTGCACCTGATGGAAGCCGCTTTTGGCAATCAGCATGCCCTCGAACTCCTGATCAAGAGCATAGGATACAAAGACTCGGTACAAGTGACCGGCCTGAATGAAACCATCATCATGCTGGTGGTACTTGCGCTGATCGACGTGGTGATGATTTCCAACCTGCTCATCATGGTGATTGTGGGCGGTTATGAGACCTTTGTCTCGCGCATGAATCTGGACGACCACCCTGACCAACCCGAGTGGCTCAGCCATGTCAATGCGTCTGTGCTGAAGGTCAAGCTGGCAACCGCCATCATTGGCATCAGCTCGATTCATCTGCTCAAAACCTTCATCAACGCAGCCAACTACGACGAGAAGGTCCTGCTCTGGCAAACCGTCATCCACATCACGTTTCTGTTGTCAGCGATTGCCATTGCCTTTACGGACAAGCTGATGGCCCATTCGCCAGCAAACAAACACTGACCCAACCCATCTTTACTTCAGAAAGTTCCACATGACTACGATCCGCCAGGCAGACCTGATTGAATCCGTGGCCGCCGCGCTGCAATACATCTCGTATTACCACCCCGCTGACTACATCGCCCACCTGGCACGCGCCTATGAGCGTGAGCAAAGCCCGGCAGCCAAGGACGCCATCGCGCAGATACTGACCAACAGCAAGATGAGCGCTACCGGCCACCGCCCGATCTGCCAGGACACCGGCATCGTCAACGTGTTCCTGAAAGTCGGCATGGACGTGCGCTGGGGCGACTTCACCGGCAGCCTGGATGACGCCATCAACGAAGGCGTGCGCCAGGGCTACAACCACCCCGACAACACGCTGCGCGCCAGCGTCGTGGCCGATCCGGAGTTCCTGCGCAAAAACACCAAGGACAACACACCCGCGGTCATCTTTACTGAAATCGTGCCTGGCAATACGCTGGAAGTGACCGTGGCAGCCAAAGGCGGCGGCAGTGAAAACAAGTCAAAGATGTACATGCTAAACCCCGGCGACAACGTGGTGGACTGGGTCCTGAAAACCGTACCCACCATGGGCGCCGGTTGGTGCCCACCGGGCATGCTGGGCATCGGCATTGGCGGCACGGCAGAAAAGGCCGTGCTGATGGCCAAGGAAAGCCTGATGGACGACCTGGACATGTACGCACTCCAAGCCAAGGCGCAGTCCGGAGCTGCACTGGACAACGTCGAAAAGCTGCGTCTGGAACTGTTCGAAAAAGTCAACGCCCTGGGCATTGGCGCGCAAGGTCTGGGTGGCTTGACTACGGTGCTGGACGTGAAGATCAGGATGTACCCGACCCACGCCGCCAGCAAGCCGATTGCCATGATCCCCAACTGCGCCGCCACCCGCCACGCACACTTTGTAATGGACGGCAGTGGCCCGGTCTACCTGACACCGCCCTCGTTGGACACTTGGCCCGATGTGGCCTGGACACCCGATTACGTGAAGAGCAAAAAGGTCGACCTGAACACGCTGACACCGGCCGAAGTCGCCAGCTGGACACCCGGCCAAACCCTGCTGCTCAACGGCAAGATGCTGACAGGGCGTGATGCCGCACACAAGCGCATCAAGGACATGCTGGCCAAGGGCGAGAAGTTGCCGGTGGATTTCACCAACCGCGTCATCTACTACGTCGGCCCAGTCGACCCGGTCAAGGGTGAAGCCGTTGGCCCCGCCGGCCCCACCACCGCTACGCGCATGGACGGCTTTACCGAGATGATGCTGGCGCAGACCGGCCTGATCAGCATGGTGGGCAAGGCCGAGCGCGGTCCGGTTGCGATTGAAGCCATCAAAAAACACAAGAGCGCGTACCTCATGGCCGTGGGCGGCGCTGCGTACCTGGTCAGCAAGGCGATCAAGGCCGCCCAGGTGGTGGGCTTTGCCGACCTGGGCATGGAAGCCATCTACGAATTCGACGTGGTCGACATGCCAGTCACCGTGGCTGTGGATTCGGGCGGCACCAGCGCCCACATCACGGGACCTGCCGAGTGGCAGAAGAAGATTGCAACGGGCGAGTTCAAGAACATCCCTGTGACCGCCAAATAGTGACAAAAAGAGGCTGTAGCGCATGCAGAACGTGCGCAAGCAGCTACTAAAGTCATAGCATGACGCGCAGCCTGCAACCATGACCCCAGCCCTTGCGGACCGTCGCACTGGCGACCCGATCGGGGTTTTTGACAGCGGCGTCGGGGGCCTGAGCGTGCTGGGCGCCCTGCGGACGGAGTTACCGCTGGAGAAATTTATCTACGTGGCAGACAGTGGCCACGCGCCCTATGGCGAACGCGATGACACCCACGTCATCGCCCGCTCCCACGCCATTGCCCGCTACCTGGTGGCAACGCACCGCATCAAGGCGTTAGTCGTCGCCTGCAACACGGCAACGGCCGCAGCGATCAAACTGCTGCGCCAGGATTTTCCCGATTTGCCGCTTGTCGGCATCGAGCCCGCCCTGAAACCCGCCGCACAATTGAGTCAGACCCATCGCATCGGCGTGATGGCAACCCGCAGTACGCTGAACAGCGAAAAATTTCAGACACTTTTGGCCTCCCTACAGGACCAGGCCACCTATATCCTGCAACCCTGCGACGGATTGGCCGATGCTATCGAGAATGGGGATGCTATTAAAACAATAGCTGCTTGCGCATATTTCACGGGGGCCATGGGTCAATTTGGTGTAAATGATGGCGCGATGGACACCCTGGTGCTGGGGTGCACTCACTACCCCTTTGCCATCGACACCTTGCGCCACCTGGTCGGCGAGCATGTTGTTTTTCTGGAAGGGGGCGCCCCGGTTGCGCGCCAGACCCGTCGGCTGTTGGCTGATCGGGGCTGGCTGGCGCAGCCGCCAGCCGATGCAACCCGGAAACCACCCATGGTTTTCTGCACCACAGGCAATGCCAGCAAACTGCAATTGGCCGTGCAGCGGTGGCTGGATGTGAAGACCGACGTGCAGTCGGTTGTAATCGAATCAAACCCCGCACCGGCATCGCTACTTCGATGAAATTCCTGTTTGCCACCGTGGGTCTGCTGGCTTGCACATCGGCATTCGCCGGCTTGTGCGAAAGTGGTCTGCGCCAATCCCCGATTGATATCCGTGAAACGGCGCGCCAGGCGCTGCCCGCGCTGGCCTTCCAGTATGTTCAGACACCACTCAAGCTGGCCGATGATGGGCACACGGTGCGCGTGCGCTTCGCAAAAGGCAGCACACTGCACATCGGAAAAGAGCGCTACACCCTTCAGCAGTTTCACTTTCACACGCCCGGCGGTGACAAAATTGCCGGGGAAGAGTTCCCCATGGCGGCCCACTTGCTGCACAAGAGCGCGTCCGGGCAGCTGCTGGCAGTCGTCGTGCTGTTTCGTACCGGGCTGGAGAATGCACTGCTCAAGACACTGATGCCCCTCATTCCGGCACGCGCCGATGGTGACCACAGCCACCCGGATAAATCAGTAAACGCCAGCGATCTGATACCGGCAACACGCGGCTACTTCCGCTATTCCGGGTCAGTCACAGGTCCTCCTTGCACCGAAGGCGTCGATTGGATCGTCCTGAAGCAGCCGCTTCAGCTGTCGCCGGACCAGTTGGACCGCTACCGTGCGCGGTTTGCCGACAACGCGCGCGCCGTGCAGCCGCTGCACGAGCGCCCTGTGCTCGAAAGCCAGTGATTTGACGCCCTCAGAGGCGCAAAACGGCCTGCCCTTGCGACAGGTCAAGGTGCAAAATCTGCGGAGACGGAAGAATGCGGCTGTGCTGACGCAACACCTCAACCGCAGCAAGGAATACACGATGCACGTCTCCCCAACCCCTTTCACTTGTCGCCTGAGCCGTTTGACCCTGGCCTGCCTGGTCACGCTCGGCATGGCACCCTTGCTCGCCTCAGCCTCTCCCGTTGCCACCACAGCGGAGAAGAAACTTCCCAAGGCAGGCATAGAAGTGAAAGTCACCCCCGAAATGACGGGCGCCGGCATGGTGTCCAGCGGCGCCATATTGCCCCCCATTCCGCCCGTGACCGGCAGTCGCACAAAAATGGTTCCCTCCTGGGGCAAACCACTGCCCTACCCCATCATGATTGCCGACCGGCGCAACAACCGCCTGATCGAAATAGCGCCGGACAAAAGCATCCTGTGGGAATTCCCGTCGCCCAACCTGAAGGTTTACCGTGGCAATGAAGATGTCAATTTTTCGGCTGACGGCAAACTGCTGGCTGTGAGCGAAGAAGACAACTTCGACATTCATATCGTCGATTACGAAACACGTGCACTCACGTGGACATATGGCGTGCCAGACCACCGTGGCAGCGGTCCCGGTTTGCTCAACTACCCGGATGACGCGCACCTGTTGGCTGACGGCAAGTTCATTACTGCTGACATCCGCAATTGCCGCGTCCTTATCGTCGATCCGAAGACCAATGCAGTCGCCACACAATGGGGCACCCCGGGCAAGTGCAAGCACAACCCGCCCAACGAATTGGCACACCCCAATGGAGCCACACCACTGGAGAACGGCGACATTCTGATCACCGAAATCACGGATGCCTGGATATCGCGCATCACGCGTGACAGCAAGGTGCTTTGGAGCGTGAAGGCGCCCGGACTGCACTACCCCTCGGACGCATTCCCCACCGTAGACGGCAAGCAGGTCATCGTGGCTGACTTCTGGAAACCCGGACGTGTGATTATTTTTGATCCGGCAACCCGAAAAATTTCGTGGGAATACTTCGTGAAAGAGGGCGAAGGCATGCTGGACCACTCGTCCATTGCCCGCGAGTTGCCCGACACCGGCGACATTCTTGTGGTGGATGACCTGAATGACCGTGTCATCGTGATCGACCGCAAGACCAAGGCCATCATCTGGCAGTATGGTGAAAAAGGCAAAAAGGGTTTTGCACCCGGCCTTCTGAACTACCCGGATGGAGTAGACCTTGATGTCTACCGGGACTGGAAGGCTGCGTTAAAGAAGTAGACTGGGAAATGGTATGCCCGGAGGGGATCGAACCCCCGACCCTCAGCTTAGAAGGTAGCTGATATAAGTTATACTTTTATTAATATAAACAACAACTTAGAGTCGTTTTTTGATACAATAAAACCATCATATCTCACCAAAATCTCACCAAGCCATGGTGAAATTTGAAAGGTTCTGATGGGTTCTATCAAGAAACGCATCCTCAGTGACGGTAAGTCGGTCTATGACTGTCGCGTTCATCGCAGCGGGTCAGGGACTCTCAGCAAGACCTTCAAGAAAAAGGAGGACGCCGAAAGCTGGGCGCGTGCTGTCGAGGGAAAAATTGATCGCGGCGAGAACATCAGCCGCAAAGCCGACAAGACCATGTTCACGGTCGCTTGTGAGGAATACATCAAGCACTACCGACC
>CAJAVE010000160.1 GCA_903945325.1 uncultured beta proteobacterium
AGCATGATGCCGCGCAAACCCCGCAATGAAATCTACAACGCGCTGGGCCTGGCCAAGCAGGGCAAGACCCTGTTCTACCGCGACTTTTTGTTCCATCTGCGCCATTCCAGCGACCAGTTTCGCATTGCGCCGGGTATCAAGGGCATGGTCATGCTGGTGTTTGACCTGCCCTCATTTCCCTACGTGTTCAAGGTCATCAAGGACTACTACCCGCCGCAGAAAGACACTACGCGGGAGCAGATCAAGGGCAAGTATCTGCTGGTCAAGCAGCACGACCGCGTGGGCCGCATGGCCGACACGCTGGAGTACAGCGAAGTGGGTTTTCCGCGCGACCGTTTCAGCGATGAACTGATAGCCGAACTGGAAAAGTTTGCGCCCAGCCAGCTGGAGGTCAGCGACCGCGATGGCGATGGCCGGGTCGAGGTCATCATCAAGCACGTCTACATCGAGCGGCGCATGATCCCGCTCAACATCTATTTGCAGGAGGCGTTTGACGCTGGTGGCGCCAACGCCGCCGACACCAGCCCGGCGGCCGTGCGCGCCCGCGAGCAGATCGAGCGCGGCGTGGTGGAGTACGGCAAAGCCATCAGGGATTTGGTGTCCGCCAACATCTTCCCCGGCGACATGCTGTGGAAGAACTTCGGCATCACCCGCCACGGCAAGGTGGTGTTTTACGACTACGACGAGATCGAATACATCACCGATTGCAACTTCCGCAAGGTGCCCGCGCCGCGCAATGAGGAAGAAGAGATGTCAGGCGAGGTTTGGTACAGCGTTGGCCCGCACGATGTGTTCCCCGAAACCTTTGGCCCCTTTCTGCTGGGCAACCCGGTGGTGCGCAGCATCTTCATGCAACACCATGCTGACTTGCTGGAGGCGTCGTTCTGGCAAGCACACAAGGATCGCATCCTCGCAGGGTACGTGCATGACGTTTTTCCGTATGATCAGGACAAGCGATTCAAGGGTTCGGTGAAGTGACCCAAAGTCAGCGTTCAGTGCCAAAGTTGGCTATACGGGGCTCCATCGCTTTGCGTTCAACCCTTCCTTAAAACTAATACAAAGCAAGCGCGTGCGGTCCATCAAGAATTTCCTTGTTACGTTTCTCGATACACTGTTTATTCACACGATTCGAGGGTCACTCTTGATTGGCGGCGCGGTGTTGCTGCTATCTCACACCGGCGCATGGCAATACTTTTCCAGCAGCATGTTGGCCCATGATATGAAGCGGGCGGCGCATTGGGCCCCCAATGCTTCGATGAGCCCCAAGGTCGTGGTCGTCGCGGTTGATGACGCCGGCTACCAAGGGTTTTTCTCCGCGAAATCACCCGTTGACCGACACCAGGTTCGACAACTGCTGGAAGCGGTGGCTCTCCATGCGCCCAATGCGAAACAAATTGTTGTAGACCTTGATCTCTCTCCAGTTCCCGGGCAGGTTACCGGACAACAGGCACTGGACGATTTGCTGCTGCAATCACCCGCGCGATGGGTGCTGGTTGCTGCCAACTCTGGAGCCGCTGCCGACATGGCCGCGCAAACCCAATGGCGAGCAAAGCTGTGCGAGCGCGGTGTGCGCTTTGGTATGCCCAGTGTTCCCATGGAGTTTGGCTACCCTCGATTGACGCACCAATACCAAAATGGGCTGGCCGCGACAGCCTTGCTGCCAGCTGCCAGCTGTGCGGAGCCAATAACAACGCTCAGCCAGACGGTTATGCCCCTGTCAGCCCCTATGTTGCAGGGTGGGCTGGTTATTCCGTTTAGTGGCGATACGAATGTGCTCAGGGGTGTGCTGGATGCGATCGACCCCGAATGGGTGGTGGTGGGTGGGGCATGGGGTAGCACCGATATTTTTGCTACACCGTTTGGTGACCGCTTTGGTGTCCAGGTGCATGCGGCAGCCCTTGTCGGGGCGGCAGAGCATCAACGCGTTGCACCCTACATAGTCCAACTGCTGATCGCTTGGCTTTTTGTGGGGTTCATCACAGTGGTGCTTGGTGTTTTTTCTACCATTTCGAATCGCTGGTTTAAGCCGCCTAACGAGGCAATGGTCGGACACACGTTCTTTGTGACGAGTGTGCAGCCACTAGTATTCACATTGCTGGTCCTTGGTCTGCTACTCGCTCTTGCCGAAGCGTTGAGCGTTGTTCACGCACGCACTGGTTTCTGGATCCCGTCCGGCGTTGTCGGTTGCACGACCCTTGCGGCGGTGTTCTTTGTTTGGAATTGGGGCAAGGCTGCTGCACGCGCGCATGACGGGTTCAAAGCGGCGTGGGCCAAAGTGGTCAGTCAGCCCATCAAGAAAGACATTCAGAGTATTCTTATTGCGTTGAAAACCCTCAGGCGAGGCTCCCAACCCTGTGCGTGGGGTTTGGGGCATGACAATGTGTTGATCAGTCGGCAGCGGGCAGCTTTCGAAGGAGTTTTTGCATTGGTTAGCCTGACAATGCAAACGATAGCGCCGTTGGCATCGGTGGCGTACGCGGTGCTCAAACCGCTTTGAATATGATGAAGTGTGGAGAAGTGAATGAACTTTCGCGCAATTTTGATGTTGCTGATCGGGCTGGTCGGTGCACAGAGCAGTCAGGCAACATCGTGTATGGTCATTGGAGAAAAATCCGCACGGGTTCAATCCGCTGAAGGTCAGAAGTCGCCGTATTTTTTTACCCAATCCTGCGAAAGTTTGCGCCTGATTTCTGGTAGGGCCATGGTGACGTGGGTTGCCCGCGACGGGAAACCCAACTTTGCCCCTATTGCCTCTACTGGCCCAGAGCGGGTTCCGAACGCGGGAGTGGAGGAGCGGGCGGGTGAAGCGTTCTGGAGCGAGCTGACATCCAAGCGCGAATTGCAGCGCTCAGCGTCCATGCGCGGTTTCGGCGATCCCAAACCTGCACCTGTATATATTCCAGTGGAGGGGTTGGAGCTGCCGTTAAAGGCAGACCTTGCCTTTCGCATCTATGCGCTGGATGGCGATACCAGGAGTCTTGTTCTTGAAGCGCCCAATGCCGCACGGGTTCGTTTGACTCGGGAGTTGATCAAGCCGGGGCTCACCTACATCTTGGATTGGAACCATGGTGAAGGGCCGAACAAGTGGAAAGTCCTGGGTCAGCAAGAGATGAACCATATTGATGTGCAATACCAAGAGGTACAGAGAGTGGTATCTGATGAAGCCCAGCGCCTACTGGTTATCGCGCTGCTGTACCGACAATTGAAATTGTCCGTGAACGCAGACGTTGCAACGTCTGAGCTTCAGTCCATGCTGCAACCATAGAAACTCCCTCGATGCACAATTTCCGAACAACATTGCTGCTGCTGGTCTCATTGGCTGGCGTGCACTGCTTGGCCCAACCGATCAGCAGCCAATCTCAGCCATCAGAATCTGCTGTCGCAGCCGCACAGCAAAGAGTTTTGGATTGCACCCGCACGCTGCCAATTCTGGTGCAGGAGGCATCGATCCAACAGATTCAGCAGGCCTGCCAGGACAAGTACGGGCTCGAAGGCAGCTATGTGAATACGTGCCTGACCCAAATTCGGCAGATTTATACCGCCGAGGGCAAGTCTTTCCCTCTCGATGACTTGGCCATTCGGGGCCAATGTTCGGCGCGGGAACGCATTGCAGGCATCACCCGGCAGCCATTTGATGCGCCGGAGGTCGTTCAATCAAAGCCAACCGACGCCGCTTCGTTGATCTGGCCTATGGGTGGTGATGTGGTCGACGGGTTTAAGGAAGGTGGTGACGTCGGAATTGGCATCACCGGGTTCAAAGGGGCAACGGTGGTTGCTGCGGCAGACGGTACGGTCGTTGGTTTAGAGGCCGCTGGGCTGTTCAATGGGAGTCGTTTGCTCATCCGCTCTGCAGCGCTTTTTACCGCTTACGCCAACTTTGGAACGGCGAATGTGAGGAGGGGTGATGCCGTCTCACAAGGTCAGAAAATTGCCGAGATGGGGGACGACAAAAAGTTGTTCTTCAAAGTTTTTACAGTGGTTTCAGATCGAAAAATTGTGGCACTTGACACATTGAAATCATTGCCAACACGCTGAGCACTTGGCCGGCAATTGGCACAGCATCCTCTTCTTGCAAACGGTTTATTCGATCTGTCCCACACAATGAACGTCACTTTACGCCTCGCCATCACCTTACCGTTCATACTGAGCGCTTGCAGTGTCCCCGTTTCCGTAGACCCCGCCCGGGAGGCCAATGAGCAGGCGGTTGCGCCGCGCATTGCGGATTGCATGCGCACGCTGCCGTCGTTGGTGCCAGGCATTGATGCCAAACAGGTGCGTCAGGCCTGCTGGGACAAATATGGGCTGCATGGGACTTACGTCGACGCTTGTTACCAACGCGCGGTGCGCATTGCGGCAAGCGAGAAGATTGCGCCGCCAAAAGATACGACCGAATCCTACGAGTGGCGCCGGCGCTGCTCGGACCGGCAAGACTTTCCCCAGTTCAAATCACAACCCTACAACTAGCCTCAGGCTACGATGAATCCATGAATCGCATTCTGTTGAAATTTAAGTTTGTCCTGTCGTGTGTGGTGATGGGTTCGGCTGCCTGCCTCGTACTGCAATCGAATGCGGCGGTTGCAGCCGTGTCTGAGCGGCGCGTCGCACTGGTCATTGGTAATGCCAACTACGCGGGAGTGGCCAAACTACGGAATCCGGCCAATGATGCACGTGCGATGACACGCGCCTTGAAGGACCTGGGGTTTGATGTCATCGAGCGCATTGATGCGACGCAGAAAGAAACCAACCGCGCCATTGCTCAATTTGGCGAGAAACTGGATGCCGGCACTACGGCTGTGTTTTATTACGCTGGGCACGGGATGCAGGTCAGGGGGAAAAATTACCTGATTCCCGTGGATGCTGAAATTAGTTCCGAGTCTGCGGTGCGTACCGAAACGGTCGATGTGGACGTGCTGCTGGATCAGTTTGCTACCCGCAGCAGCACGCTCAATGTGGTGATTCTGGATGCCTGTCGCAATAACCCGTTTGAACGCAAATTCAGGAGCGCAGCGGGCGGTGGTCTGGCACAAATCGAGGCGCCAGAAGGCACCATGATTGCCTATGCCACTGCGCCGGGCAAAGTTGCATCAGACGGTACTGGAGAAAACGGGTTGTTCACGCAGGAATTGCTCAAAGCTATTCGTCAGCCTGGCCGTGCTGTCGAGCAAGTTTTCAAGGACGTCAGGCGCAATGTGATGAAAGCGACCGGCGGCGAGCAGACGCCATGGGAGTCATCATCGCTTACTGGTGATTTCTATTTTGCGGCACCCAATACCAAAGCAAATGCCGTCGCTATGGAAGCCCCCCAGCCTGCAGTTGGAGAGACGGATGCGACAGGCAAAGGGAAAACCACTGCTCCCTCAAGCACGGATGCACAGACAAAGGCTGCAATCGAAAAAAGGCTGCGCGATTTCGTAAACGCACGGTAACCATGCGTCTGGCCTAAGCCTCCCCCCCAAAGCGTTTGACCAGGTTGTCAATGTACTGCTCGGTCATCTTTTCGAACTCGGCTTCAACCAGCGGTGCCACCACGATTTTCATCAGCGCAGGCAGGGGAATGGTCAATGCTCCTTCGATGCTCAGCACCACTTTGGTGGATTTCTTGTTGCCGGTGATCTGCCAGTTACCCGACACCAAAGCATTGCCTTCGCCCGCCACCGGTGTCCAGACGACCGTGCCTTTGGCCTTGTCGCTCACATGCCTGGATGCATACACGGTTTGCAGGTTGACCTGTGCCAGTCCGATTTTTGCCATCTCCCAGCGGTAGGCACCGCCACCCAGATCGATGAGCTTGTCAACGCCGGGGTAAAAGCTGGCGGATGTGGGCACGTCGGCCAGTACATCAAAAACTTCCTGGAAAGACGCCTTGACGTCGAACTCATAACCCAATTCGACATTGACTGTAATAGACACGGTTTGCTCCTTGAATCGTTTGGCTGTACCACGGTGAATCCTACTTCAGCACCTGGCGCTCAAACCAGAGTGCGCAGCCTAATGAGCGTGAGTTGGAGCAGTCGGGCGTCGGCGCTGGCTCGGTGGCGCTGAATGCCGTTTTCGCTGGTGACCTGGGCCTTGACGGTGTGCCATTGGTCGGCCTGCTGCTCGTCGAGCAGGGCGCGCAGGTTTTCCAGCTTGAAGGCCGGCGTCATGTCGGCTGCGTCAAACAGGGCGCCCAGCCAGCTGTAGTCATTGGCCCAGCCATCGGAGTAGACGGTTTTTCCGGCAAGCTGCTGGTTGATTTTGCGTGCGACTTCCGGCACCGGCAGGCCGCGCTCCAGTATCAGTGAACGCGAAATGTGGTGGGTTGCTTCGGCTTGGGCATCCCAGTGCGTCCAGTGTTGCTCGGGCCGGATCAGCGTGCAATAGCCCTGTCCGTCGGGCAGCACGAAGCCCACTTCAATCGGGTAACTGTTACGCCCGAAACCGGAGGCCTCGACGTCCAGAATCGTGGGGGTGTGCTGGCTGCTGGTATCGGTTCTCATGGGGAGTGATTTTGTCGTGCAACTGAGCGGCGACAATGGGTATTTTCCCGTTGAGAAAGTGAACCATGTCCAGCAGCCTGCTTGCCCTGATTGACGACATCGCCACCATTCTGGACGATGTCGCTGTGTTATCCAAAATCGCCGCGAAAAAGACGGCAGGTGTGTTGGGTGATGACCTGGCGCTCAATGCGCAGCAGGTGTCGGGTGTAAGCGCTGACCGCGAGTTGCCTGTGGTGTGGGCCGTGTGCAAGGGCTCGCTGGTGAATAAGCTTATTTTGGTGCCGTCGGCGTTGGTGATCAGCATGGTTATGCCCTGGGCGGTCACGCCCTTGCTGATGGTGGGTGGCGCCTACCTGTGTTTTGAAGGTTTCGAGAAGCTGGCGCATAAGTTTTTTCACAGCCCGCAGGAAGACCAGGCGCACGCGCAGGAGTTGATGCAGGCGCTGGCTGACCCACAAGTGGACCTGTTGGCGCTGGAGCGCGACAAGGTGAAGGGCGCCATTCGCACCGACTTTGTGCTGTCCGCCGAGATCATTGCCATCACGCTGGGCACGGTGCAGAGCAGCCCGTGGCAGACGCAACTGGCGGTGCTGAGCGGTATTGCACTGGCAATGACATTTGGTGTCTATGGCTTTGTTGCCGGTATCGTCAAAATTGACGACGCCGGTCTGTACCTGAGTCGCAGGCCGGGCGCGGGTGCATGGGGTCGGTTGCAGCAGTCGTTTGGGCGCGGCCTATTGCGTGCAGCACCGTGGCTGATGAAAACTCTGGCTGTGGTGGGTACGGCAGCCATGTTCCTGGTGGGTGGTGGCATTCTGGTGCACGGTTTGGGACCCCTGCACCATGCGGTAGAGGCTGGGCTGGCACAGATCGGTGCTGTGGATGGAGTGCGGTCACTCTTGTCAGCAGTTGCCGATGCGCTAACCGGTGTGGTGGCGGGCGGGTTGGTTTTTGCGGGGTTATTTGCGTGGAATGCCGTGCGGCGGATGGGGAGGCGCTGACGTTGGTGGGGCGGGCAGATCGGGTACCCGTTCCCTGGCCCTGCTCTCGGGCGAACTTGGTTGGCGAGCGGAGACGGGTTCGTGAACTCCATGGTTGGCAAGCCCACTCTGTGGCAACCGCGAATTGGGGCCGATGAACGGACACCCGATCCACCCACCTTCGGTGCACTGTGGGCGTTCGTTGCAAGGGTTTGCAGTCATTCGGGTGTCGTGGCTGCTGGGCTATATAGTGGGGGAATGGCAATACCTGACTACCAAACATGCATGCTTCCGTTCTTGCGCCACTTGGAAGATGGCGACGAACATTCGCTTCGAGACACCGAAGAAGCACTTGCCAAACACTTCAACCTAGCGCCTGCCGAGAGGGCTGAACTGCTGCCGAGCGGGCAACAAGGCATATTCAGAAACCGAATTGGTTGGGCTCGAACTTATTTGAAAAAGGCGGCGTTGATTGAAGCGCCGAAAAGAGCGGTGTTCAAGATCACCGAACGAGGCTTGCAAACTTTGGCCACGAATCCCGCACGAATCGACGCCAAATCTCTAGAAAAATGGCCTGAGTTCGTCGAGTTTCGGGACCTATCCAAAGGTAGCACCGAGCCAACACAACCTGCGGAATTGCCGCTGACAACAACCACGCCAGAAGAGGCTATCGAGATTGCCTATCAGGGTTTGAGAGAGCAGCTAGCCCAAGAATTACTCGCCAGAATCTTGGCGTGCTCACCGACCTTCTTCGAACAACTTGTTGTTGAACTCCTCGTAAAAATGGGCTATGGCGGGTCGCGTCGAGATGCAGGCGAGCGAATTGGTCAAACCGGAGATGGTGGCATCGACGGCATCATTAAGGAAGATCGGCTTGGCCTCGACACAATTTTTATTCAGGCGAAACGCTGGCAAGGGTCAGTGGGAAGGCCAGAGATACAAAAGTTTGTAGGTGCCTTGCAGGGGCAGCGCGCGCGCAAGGGCGTTTTTATTACAACCTCGTTCTACACGGTTGACGCCATTGACTACGCATCGCGCATTGACACAAAGGTTGTTCTCATCGACGGAAAGCAGCTTTCCGCACTGATGATTGACTTTGACGTTGGGGTTTCTGTAGCGGCCTCGTATGTGGTCAAACGTATTGACTCTGATTACTTTGAGGAAAACTAAGGGCATGCATTCACGGACGTTAGACCGATTGGTCACTACCACCCGCCAGGCGGATAGCGTGGCTTGCGTGCGCAGGCCGCACTTGCGGTCGCCACAGAGCGGGCGCACACGCACTGGTGTTGACGCCAACCTGCAAGCGCCCCAAACCCGCTAGACTGCGACGCGAGCCGGAGAACGCAAGCCACGCTATCCGCCGTGCGCCATCCACAAACTGTCCAAGCGTCGCCAAAGACTCCTTTACCTCCGGTGGTATCGTGATGCCTACTGCGCAAGCAAAGTCTGTTTGCCTGGCGTAACTTCAACACCAGCTCAAAATTTGCACAAAATATGGCTGTAGCCCCCGTAGGATATGCGCAAGCAGCTCCTAAATCAATAGCGACTGGTTTGGCGCTGGCGACTCTGGGTGCCATCGCGTTCAGCGGAAAAGCCATCATTGTGAAGCTGGCGTATCGCCACGGTGTCGATGCGGTCACCCTCATCATGCTGCGCATGCTGTTTGCATTGCCGTTTTTTCTGGTGATGAGCTGGTGGGCCAGTCGCCACACACCGCAGCGCAAGCCCGCACCCCTGACGCGCAAGGACGTGCTGGGCATTGCCTGGCTGGGTTTTACCGGCTATTACCTGGCGAGTTACCTGGATTTTGCCGGGCTGCAGTACATCACGGCCTCATTGGAGCGCCTTATTTTGTACCTGAACCCGACGCTGGTCTTGCTGCTGGGGCTGGTGTTTGTGGGGCGGCGCATTGGGCGGCGCCAAGCAGCTGGCATGGCCATTAGCTACGGTGGCGTGTTGCTGGTGTTCGGCCACGAGGTAACACTTCAAGGCGCCGACGTCGCGCTGGGTGCGGTGCTGGTGTTTCTGAGTGCGGTCAGTTATGCGCTGTATCTTTTTTACAGCGGCGAGATGGTTCAGCGCCTGGGCTCGATGCGGCTTGTAGGGCTGGCAACCTCGGTGGCTTGCGGGCTGTGCATCCTGCAGTTTGTGGTGTTGCGCCCTTTGGATACTGCATGGGCTGTGGCTCCCGAAGTGCTATGGCTGTCGGTGCTCAATGCCACGCTGTGTACGGTTGTGCCAGTCATGATGGTGATGATGGCCATCGAGCGCATTGGCTCAGGCTTGGCGGCACAGGTGGGCATGGTGGGCCCCATGTCGACCATGATCATGGGCGTAGTGCTGCTGGGCGAGCCGTTCACCGCCTGGCTGGTGGCGGGCACCCTGCTGGTGATTGCGGGTGTTTTTGTGTGCAGCCGGGTGCGGGCGTAGTCGTTTGATTGCAGATGCCCTCCCGCAATTTTCTATACTGGAGGCACCATGCCCACATTGACCGCTTTTTTTGAATCCGCCAAGTTGCCCGTGATGTCCGAGGTGGCCCATGCGCTGATCCGTACACTGAACGACGAGTCGGCCACCGCGGCGCAGGTAGAAGCCATCATGGCAAAGGACCCGGCCATGACGGCCACTCTGCTGCGCATGGCCAACAGCGCCCAATTTGGCTTGAGCCGCCAGGTGTTGTCACTGGACCATGCTATTGCGCTGATGGGTATGTCCCGGGTTCGTGCCCTGGCCTTGTCGGCCAGCATGGGCGCTGCGTTCCCAGAGGTTCCCGGCTTGGACCGAAACGAGTTCTGGAAGTTCAGCATGGCGTGTGCCGGCTATGCGCAGTGGCTGGCCGGTGGCGCCGGACTCGACCCCCAGCAGGCATGGCTGGCAGGCATGATGTTGCGCTTGGGCGAACTGCTGATTTGCCAGCGTGCGCTGCAAAGTCTTGAGGAAATTGAGGCCTTACCCAAACAGGCCCTGTCGCGCTGGGAATGTGAGTTGCGCCTGCTGGGCTTTGACGAGGCACAGGTGACTGCCGTGCTCGCGCGCCACTGGAATTTTCCCGATGCGATCATCACCGGACTGCAAAGTGCGGCTGACCCCATGTCGGCCGAGCCATTCGATCCGCTGGCAGGCGTTGTGCATCTCGCCGCGTTATTGGCCGATTGTCCCAGTCCCCATCCGGATCTGGTCGCCGATTTGCCCCTCGCGGTGATCAATGCCCTGGAACTGGACCGCCACTGGATGGTGGCCCGGTTTCCGCGACCGGACGCCTTTGTGGACGTGAGCGGTTTGGCCTAAAACAACTGCGTCAGTTGCACGGAGTCACTGGACCGTTCAACCTGAACCGCTGGCGGGCCGCTTTGGGCCAGACGCAGCATGCGGGTGTTACCCGGCAGGACGTCGGCCACAAAGCCGCGCAGACCGCGCTTTTTGGCATGCATGGTCATGCAATTCTGCATCGCCGTGCCCAGGCCACAACCCTGCCAATCGGGGTGGACCATGAATGCGGTGTCCGCCAGGTTGGTTGTCGGGTTGATGAAATAGCACGATTGCGCCACGATCAAAGACTCTTCACGCGATCCGGCCGTTGCTACAAACGCCACTTCAGTTTCATAGTTCAGATTGCACAGGCGCTGCACTTCGGCGTTGGACAGACCCCGCACATGGCGGAAGAACCGGGTGTACACATCGGCCTCGCTCAGGTGGTGAAACAGGTCGCGAATGCCCTGTGCATCACTGGAGAGGGCCGGGCGCAGCATGACTGTGCGGTTGTCTTTCAGCGTGATGGTGAGTTCATCTTCCACCGGGTAGGCTCGCAGGTTTTGCAACGTTTGGTCCTGGCTCAAATAGCCCAGCTCCTGTGCCTTGGCGAACAGCTCGGGCCGGAACAGCGGGTGTGCCAGCTCGATCAATGCAGTCGCTCGCTCGCGGATGGACTTGCCAAACAGGTAGGCAATACCGTACTCGGTGACCACGTAGTGCACGTCGGTGCGGGCCACGGTGGCCGCCTCACCTTCCAGAAGCGAGGCGCGAATCCGCGACTGCGTGCCGTCCCAGGTGGTGGAGGTCATGCACACAATCGGCTTGCCGCCGGGCGAGCGCGATGCGCCGCGCAAAAACTCGCCCTGGCTACCAATGCCCCCGTAAAACTCGCCGCCAAACTGGTCGGTGCAGACCTGGCCGGTCAGGTCGATGGAGTAGGCGTGCGCAATCGCCACCATCTTGTGCTGCGCAGCAATCGTGGCCGGGTTGCAGACCGCGTCCATGGGCTCCATGGAAAACAGCGGGTTGTTGTCAATCAGGTCGTAGAGCTCACGTGAACCCAGTGCCACACTGGCCACGATTTTGAAGGGTTTGCTGGTCTTGCAGGCACCGGTCAGGCTGCCGTTTTGCAGCAGGGGAATGATGGCGTCTGAAATGACGTCGGAATGCACACCCAGATTTTTGCGGTCAGTCAGGTACTGCAGCGCTTCGTGCGCCACCTGGCCCAAGCCGATTTGCAGGGTGGAGCCGTCTTCAATGATGCCGGCGATGTAGCGTGCAATGCGCTGCACGCTTTCCTCCTGCACGGGGATGCGTTCCAGCTCGGTGATGGGGGTGTTGACCGGCACCAGCTGGTGGATGCGGCTGATGTGCATCGTCGAGTCGCCCATGGAGCGCGGCATGGCCGGGTTGACCTCGGCAATCACCAACCGGGCACGCGCCACCGCAGCGGGAATGATGTCCACCGAAATACCCAGGCTCACGTAGCCAAAGGCGTCGGGCAGCGAGACCTGGATCAGCGCCACATCCACCGGTATGCGCCCCAGTGCCATCATCTCTGGTACCCGGGCAATCGACATGGGCACGTAATCCACCAATCCCTGTTTGGTGGCTGCACGCATGTCGCTTCCCACAAAAAACGTGCGGTGGCGAAACCGCGTGGTGCAGCGCCCCCCTTCGTCGTGGTTGAAAGCTTTGATAGTGAAGAAGTGCAGAAGCTCGATATCGGCTGGCGGCCTGGTCATGTTTTCCAGCGCTTGCAGCAGCGTGCCAGGCGCAGCGCACCCGGTACCAACAAAGACATGGTCACCGTTGAGAATTCCGGTAATGGCCAGCTCGGGCGTAACGACCTTGTCGGCAAACGGTTTCAGGGCGGGGTGAAGGGGTGGAGGTTTTCTTGCCATGGAGTCCGTATCATCGACCAGATCGGTTTTGTTTCGCAACAGTATCACAGGAGAACTCGCATGGATTTGGGAATCGCTGGCAAATGGGCTCTGGTGTGTGGTTCCAGCAAAGGGCTGGGACTGGGCTGCGCAAAGGCGCTGGCGCAAGAGGGTGTGAATGTGCTGATGGTGGCGCGTGGTGTAGAGCAATTGCAGGAATCTGCTACTAAAATAATAGCTGGTTGCGCACATTCCACGGGGTCTAGCGTGCTATTTTGTGCACAAGATATCACCACACAGGTCGGGCGGGACGCCGTGTTTGCCATGCGTAGCGACTTTGATATTGTGGTCACCAATGCTGGTGGCCCGCCACCGGGGGATTTTCGCGACTGGGACCGCGAGGCCTGGATCAAAGCGGTGGATGCCAACATGCTCACGCCAATCGAGCTCATCAAAGCCACGGTGGACGGCATGGCGCAGCGTGGTTTTGGGCGCATCGTCAATATCACGTCCAGCTCGGTCAAGGCACCTATTGACATATTGGGTCTGTCCAACGGTGCGCGCAGTGGTCTGACCGGCTTTGTCGCCGGAGTGGCACGCAGTGGCTTGGCAGCGCAAGGGGTCACCATCAACAACCTGTTGCCAGGGGTGTTTGACACCGACCGCATCAAGACCATGCTGCATAGCAATGCCCAAAAAACCGGTCAAACGGTGGAGGCGCTGGCCGACGCCCGGCGCAAAACCATACCGGCACGGCGATTTGGCAACCCCGACGAGTTTGGTGCCATTTGCGCCTTTTTGTGCAGCGTCCAGGCGGGTTATATCAACGGACAAAACGTGCTGGCCGATGGCGGGGCGTATCCGGGAACCTATTAGCGAAGGTTTACCGGGCGTCCATGGCCGCAGCCCTTCAGCGCCGGGACGACAGCACAATGCCCGACACAATCAAGGCAAATGCCAATGCGTGAAACAGCTGGGGTGCCTCGCCCAGGAAGGCCAAAGAGAGCAGCGCGGTGAACAACGGCGTTAGGTTCATGAAAAAGCCAGCGACGGCAGGGCCAGTCAGAGCCACGCCAGCTCCCCAGGTCCGATACGCCAGCACGGCTGGCCCTGCGGAGATGAACGCCAGTGCCGCAAGCAGTGGCCAGCCCCATTGCAGACGCACATCAGTGACGGTCCATTCTGCCGCCGCAAACAGCAGTGACCAGCCCAGCCCAAACACGACTTGCCCCAACAAAAATCCTGCCCAATCTGCCCGCAGCGAGGCAGACTGCGGCGTCGGGTGGGCCAACATCCAGCTGTAGAGGGCCCACCCCATGCTGGCGATCAGGATGTACAGATCACCGGCAACCAGATGGAAACCCATCAGAACGGTCCACTGGCCCCGGCACAATACCAGCACGACGCCCCCAATGGACAGCACGGCCCCCAGGAGCTGTCGTCCCGATATAGCGGTGCCAAAGAAGATACGACCAATCAGCAACATCCACACCGGCGTACTGGCGCCCACCAGCGTGACGTTGATGGGGGTTGAGGTGTTGAGGGCCAGGTACAACAGCGCGTTGTAGCCGCTGGTGCTCAGCAGGGCCAAAAAGGCAAAACGGCGCCATTGGCTCCACAGCGGGCTGTCACGGCGCAGCACTCCATATGCCAACGGCAGCAAAAGCAAAAAGGCCAACGTCCAGCGCAGCAGGTTCAGCGTCATGGGCGAAATCAGCTGACTCACTACCCGCCCAACCACCGCATTGCCAGCCCACAGCATGGGCGGGATGATCAGCAGCACGGCGGCGGTCGGGGTGAGGCGTTGGGTCATGGTCCGAATGTAACAAGGGCAACGTCCGCTAGCGGGCGTGCAGCGGCATTTCGTGGCACCATGGTGACCATGACGCGCACGGTGCGCGTCCCATAATGATCGGAGACCACCATGAGCCAAAACCAGTCCAGAGCCATTCGTATTGACCAGCATGGAGGCCCGGAGCAGCTCAAGCTGGTGCAGGTCACCGTGGGCGAGCCCGGCCCCGGCGAGATTCGTATCCGCCACAAAGCCGTTGGGCTGAATTTCATTGATGTGTACCAGCGCAGCGGTCTATACCCCATGGCCATGCCATTGCAACTGGGCATGGAGGCGTCTGGGGTTGTTGAGGCTGTGGGCGAGGGCGTTACCCACCTGCAAGTGGGCGACCGTGCTGCCTATGCCAGCCAGCCACCGGGCAGCTACTGTGACCTGCGTGTCATGCCCGCCAAATGTGTCTGCAAGCTACCCGATGCGATTTCCTTTGATACGGGTGCGGCCATGATGCTCAAGGGCCTGACGGCACAGTACCTGCTCAAGAAGACCTTGCCGCAAGGTGGCTTGAATCCGGGCGATTTTGTGCTGTTCCACGCCGCTGCGGGTGGGGTGGGCTTGATTGCCTGTCAGTGGGCGCGCGCGCTGGGCTTGCGTTTGATTGGAACGGCAGGTTCAGAAGCTAAATGTGCTCTAGCCCTCGCCAATGGTGCGGAGTATGCTATCAATTACGCAGCGGATGACTTCTTGGCCCGTGTGAAGGACATTACGGGTGGCAAGGGTGTCAAGGTGGTCTACGACTCGGTTGGCAAGGATACCTGGGACAAATCGCTCGATTGCCTGGCACCGTTCGGATTGATGGCCAGCTTTGGCAACGCATCGGGCCCCGTGGCACCCATGGCACCCGGCATGCTTGGCCCCAAAGGATCGCTGTACTTGACGCGGCAAACCCTGTTCACGCATATTTTCACCCGCGAAAGCACGCAGGCCATGGCGGATGACCTGTTTGATATGGTGGGCAGTGGCAAGGTACAGATTCACATTGCCCAGCGCTATACGCTGGAAAACGTGCGGCAAGCGCACCAAGACCTTGAGGCGCGTCAAACAACGGGCTGCACGATTCTGACGCTGTGAGTGTGTCGTCATATGCGCCAGATAAAATCCGTCGATGAACACCAGACCTCTCAAGCATCTTCTATTCGCGGCGATTTTGGCAATATCGCCTTGTTCGATGGTTCTGGCGCAAGGCATTGCCAATGCCCCATCCACCAGCCCTCAAAATTCGACCACTGCAAAAGTGGATCGCGCCCTGAGCGAAGAACCCAACTGGTATTTCTCGTGGGGTTATAGCCGCCAGCAATACGCGCCGTCGGACATTCACGTGTCACAGCCCGGTCTGGGCAATGATTTCACCGTGCGTCAGGCCGCAGGGAGCGACTTTCCGGCCACGATGCAGGAAACGTTTACGGCGATACGCAACTTCGATCTCACGCTGCCCCAGGAGAATGTGCGGGTGGGCAAGTTTATGAACCCGGAGAAGACCTTCGCCATCGAGTTCTCTCTGGACCATACCAAATACCAAACCGATCTGGGCCAGGTTGCGCAAGTGAACGGCACGATCAACAACCAGCCCTACAACGCGAACATGGTGTTGGACGCCAATAACTTTTTCTACGCACTGCACAACGGTTTGAACCATCTGATGGTCAATGCTGTGTGGTTGCACCATTTGGCAGGACCCGAAAAGCAGGCCGGCGACTTGCAGTTGATCAGCCGTGTTGGGGCGGGCATTTTGTTGCCGCATGCGGACAACACGATTCTGGGCAAGCAGAACGAGGTTGGCCCCAAGAGCGAGAACATCTGCTGTTTCGCCAGTAACGACTGGTGGCAGGTGAACGGCTGGACGGCTGGCGTGGAAGTGGGCGTGCGCTACCGGGTGTACAAGTCCATCTTCCTGGAACTTACACAAAAATTTGCCTACGGTGCCCTGCGCAAAGTGCCGGTGTACCAGGGCACGGCGGACCAGACGCTGTGGATGAGTGAGCAGGTGCTATCGGCTGGTTTTCTGTTTTAGGCACCACCACGCTTGAACGTCACCACATGGTCCACCTGGGCGCGTATGCCAATCCACTCACCGAGGCGGTGGTCGTGGTGGCTGGGTACATGGGCCTGGATGATTTGACCACCTGTCAGGCGCAAGGTGTACAAAAATTCCGAACCGCGAAAGGCCTTGCGCAGAATCTCGGCTTTGACCGGCGCATCGTCGTCGTGGACGATGTCATCGGCCCGCAGCAGCACGTCGCACAGGCCGGATTCAAAGGCCGATGGCAGCGGACACTCCGCAATGTTTTTCAGTTCACCCAAAGCCGTTTGCACCACGGTCTGGCCGTCGACTCCGACCAGGGTGGCGGGTGCAAACACACCATGGCCAATGAATTCCGCCACAAACCGCGTCGCCGGTCGGTGGTAGAGCGAATAGGCGTCGTCCCATTGGTGCAGCGCGCCTTCGTGCATCACGCCAATCATGTCGCCAATGGCAAAGGCTTCGAGCTGGTCATGGGTCACAAACAGCGCCGTGGCGCCGGCGGCTTTCAGAATGCCGCGCACCTCGTGCGCCAGGCGTTCGCGCAGGTCCACATCCAGGTTGGAAAAGGGTTCATCCAGCAACAGCAGTTGCGGCCTGGGTGCCAGTGCACGGGCCAAGGCAACGCGTTGTTGTTGCCCGCCCGACAGCGCATGCGGGTAGCGCTTTTGGGTGTCGGATAGCCCCACCCACTCCAATACCTCGTAAACCCGCGCATCGCGTTCGTGTGACGGCCAGTCGTGGATGCCAAAGGCCACGTTGCGGCCGACATCCAGATGCGGAAAGAGTGCGTAATCCTGGAACACCATGCCGATGCGGCGCTTCTCGGCTGGTACATGCGTGTCGGCGCTACTGACCGTGTGCCCACCCAGCTTGATGTGGCCGCCGTTGGCACGCTCCAGACCGGCCACGGCACGCAGCAGCGTGGTTTTGCCGCAGCCCGACGGACCAATCAGGACCCCTATGTCGCCAGCGCGCAGGCCGAATGTGACATCCCGCACCGCCGCGCGATCCTGGCCCGCGTAACGGACGTGCAATTGGGACACTTGCAGAAACATGGGTTTGATTTTAGATGATTACAATTCTCATTTAGCCCGGGCCGATGGCGACCATGCCTCATTTGTTTTTTCTATCAAATCTCTCCCGTTGGGCGTTGCTGCTGTTGATCGCCGCACTGATGCTGCCGGTGCTGGCTGTGCTGGCGTCGTGGTGGCCGGCGGGTGATTCTGGCGCCCAGGCGGTTGCCATCCTGAGGGAAATGGCCAGCACGGTGTTGCCGGATTACGTGGGAACCACCCTGCTGCTGTGCCTGCTGGTGACGGTTGGTGTGGCGTTGGTGGGTCTTTCAACCGCCATCGTGGTTACGCTATTTGAGTTTCCCGGTCGGCGCTTTTTGGAGTGGGCCTTGCTGCTGCCGTTGGCCATGCCGGCCTATGTGGTGGCGTATGCCTATACCGATTTCCTGCAGTTCAGCGGCCCCTTGCAAACGGGCTTGCGCAGTGCCTTGGGGTTGCAAGGGCGCGTGTTTCCCGAGGTGCGCAATGTGGCGGGCGCCGCCTGGGTCTTTACATTTACTCTCTATCCGTATGTTTATCTGCTGGCGCGTACCGCCTTGGGGGAGCGCACGGTGCATCTGATGGAGGCTGCACGACTGATGGGCGCGCCGCTGCGCCGGCGCATGCGCGAGGTTGCACTGCCGCTGGCCCGCCCGGCTGTGGCGGCGGGCGTGGCGCTGGCGTTGATGGAGACGCTGGCCGATTTTGGAGTGTCGAGCTACTTTGGCATTCAGACCTTCACTGCAGGGATTTACAAAGCATGGTTGTCCATGGACAACCGCATTGCCGCAGCCCAGCTGGCCACCCTGCTGCTGGTTCTGGTGGCGGTATTGCTAGGCCTGGAGCGCCGTGCCCAGCACCGCATGCGTTTTGCGGTCACCAAGGGCGCACGTGCCGGCTCAGCCGATGCCCAGACTGTGCGGCTGGTTGGACGGCAGCGTATCGGGGCCTGGTTGTTGTGCGGCACGCCCATCCTGATGGGTTTCGTACTGCCGATTCTGTTCATGTTGCGACCCTTGAGTGCTGATTGGGGGGCGCTGCCGTGGTCGCGTTTTGGCGAGTGGGCGTTCAACAGCATGCGGCTGGCCGCCATGACTGCGGCGCTGGCGGTCGCTGTGGCCCTGATGCTCGCCTTCAGCGTGCGGAGAAGCGACCACTGGGCGGTTCGGGCTGCGGCACAGCTGGCCAGTTTGGGCTATGCCATTCCAGGTGCGGTGGTGGTGGTGGGCTTGTTGCTGCCGGTGGGCTGGTTGCAAGCCTGGGCGCCCGACTGGCAGGTGGGCTACTGGGTTACTGCCACGGCGGTTGGCATTGTCTGGGCCTACCTGGTGCGTTTTTGCGCGGTGGCCTTGCAAGCGCTGCAAAGCGGCTACGCGCGACTGCCACTGAGTCTGGACGAATCGGCCCGTATGCTGGGTGCATCGGGGCTCCAAACGTTGGCACGCGTGCACTGGCCATTGTTGCACCGCTCGGTCGCAGTTGCCGCATTGCTGGTGTTTGTGGACGTGATGAAAGAACTGCCTGTAACCCTGGTGCTGCGCCCCTTCAACAGCGACACCCTGGCTGTCGTCGCCTACCAGCTGGCGCGGGATGAGCGCTTGGGCGAGGCCGCCTTGCCATGCCTGGCGCTGGTGTTGGTGGGACTGATTCCGGTCATACTGCTGAGTCGCACCTTGCAGGGGGCTGACCGCTAGCCCGAATCCAGACACTGTTGGGGACCTGCGCTTTCGAAATTTGACACATCTCAAGGAAAGCTCTCAAATCTGCCCCCGAGGGGTTACCCCATATTGCAATGCGGCGTAAAGTCTGCCGAAGCGCGATTCTGGCTTTTTTTGGGCGCCAGAGCCGTTCGATTCTGCAATATGCACTTCAACTAGGAATAACCCATGAAAGAAACACTAGAGGTCAAAAAAGCGCCTTACGTCATCGAGTGGCGCGATGGATTCAAAATAGGGGTTGCCCAGGTCGACCAGGAACACCGCCACCTCTTTACGCTGGTACGTGCACTCAATCTGGCGTCAGTGGATCAGACGGTTGAGGAGTTGCTGGACTACGTGGTGACACATTTTTCCAATGAGCAGGAACTGATGGAAAAAAGTGGCTACCCGGCATTTGAGCAGCATTTGAAATTACACGAGGAATTTGCAGCGCAAGTGGCCGACTTTCTGGGCAGCGGTATTGAATGGTCAGAAGAGCGGGTGCAGGAGTTGCGACGCTTCCTGAATAAATGGCTGATCGGCCACATCATGACGCACGACCTGCGCTTTGGTAAGTGGCAAGCCAGCCACAGCGCAGTTGAATCGCCCGTAGTTCAAGCGGCACCCGCAGCGCGTGGCTTTTTTGCCCGCTTGTTTGGGGCCAGATAGGGTTTTGTACCCCTCCTGCGGCTGGAGAAGATGCCCTGCAATAGCCGTCAATGAAAGTCACCAGCCAGGGCTTGTGGTGGTGCGCCTTGGAGATGCGACCGGTGTAGCGGCGCGTTAGGCCTGATGCTGGCAGCCGTGCAGCCCACGGCTACTGTCACCTGTGTTCGGACAGCGGTCTATAGCCACGTCGACAATTGATCAATGGACTTTGCACATTCGCCCCGGGCGCAAGAACTGCGCCAGCTTCTTGAGGCCTTCGTGCAGCGCTACGTGCTGCCGTACAACGCCGCCTGGCACGCCTCGGTGCTGGCGGGGGTCTATCCACCACCGTTTCTGGAAGACCTCAAGGCGTTGGCGCGTGAAGAAGGACTATGGAATTTATTCCTGCCTGCACTGGGTGTGAACGAGCCCGGCACGCGCTTGAGCAACCTGGACTACGCCCCGTTGGCCGAAATAATGGGCCGCCTGCACTGGGCGCCTGAGGTCTTCAACTGCAGCGCGCCGGACACCGGCAACATGGAGCTGCTGCACCGCTTTGCCAACCCCCCGCAGCGCACGCTGTGGCTACAGCCGTTGCTGAGGGGCGACATTCGCTCCGCCTTCGCCATGTCGGAGCCCGATGTAGCCTCCAGCGACCCCACCAACCTGCAGACCACGGTGCGCCGCGACGGTGAGCAACTGGTGCTCAACGGCCGCAAGTGGTTCATCACCGGCGTGGCCCATCCGCAGTGCAAGCTGATGATCGTGATGTGCCGCAACGCGTTGGACGGGGATGACGGCGCGTCCGATCACACCAGCGCCCACCACCAGCACAGTATGATGCTGGTCCCCATGGACACACCCGGCGTGCAGGTGGTGCGCAATATCGCCGTGGTGCATCACCATTCGCCCGAAGGCCATTGCGAAATCGTGTTGCGCGACGTGCGCGTCAGCGCCGACCATTTGCTGGGCGAGTGGGGCGCTGGCTTTGCGATGGCGCAGGCGCGCCTGGGGCCGGGGCGCGTGCACCACTGCATGCGCGCCATCGGCCAGTGCGAGCTGGCCCTCGAATTGGCCACCGAGCGCACGCTGGAGCGCCAGGCCTTTGGCAAATACTTGTCGGATTTCTCCAATGTGCAGGACTGGATTGCCGAGTCGCGCATGGAGATTGACCAAGCCCGCTTGCTGGTTTTGCAGGTCGCATGGATGCTGGACCAGCCGCCCGGAGTGGTCGTGCCCGCTGCACTGCGTGCCCAGGTCGCCGCCATCAAGGTGGTAGCCGCGCGCCTGCAATCCCGCGTGGTAGACCGCGCCATGCAGGTCTTTGGCGCCATGGGCCTGTCGCCTGACACTCCGTTGGCCTTTTTCTGGACCTGGGGTCGTGCGCTGCATTTGATGGACGGGCCGGACGAGGTGCACCTGCGCACCGTGGCGCGGCATGAGTTGGCACAGACGCGGGCTAGGGCGGGGTCGACGGCGGCCTATTTCACGACGCCGGAGCAAATGCAGGCGTTGCCGCGGATTCGGTAGCGAATTGAGCGCTAGCGCCCGTAGATATTGCGCAAGGCGCTCCTGAATTTATAGCTCATTGCTTTATTGGCCGGCATTTTGTGCCTGCGGGCTTGAGGGCTGGCGGATTGGGTATTCGTTCCCTGGCCCACGCTCGCCGTCTTGCATGGTTGGATCGCCCGCTTGGGTTCGGTAACGTGTTGATGGGCTTGCCGACTCTGTGGCAACGTCGAATGGGGCCGACGCCCGAACGCAGACCACGCCGTCCGCCTTGCGCGCGAAAGGTCTTTCCTTCCCGCGTAAGATTCTTCATCCCTGCGCGACCAACCCGCATCACCGGAAAACACCATGACAAACGCATCTCCCCACCCCCTGCAAATCATCTCCCTGGGCGGCGGCTGCTTCTGGTGCACTGAGGCGGTCTACGTGCAGGTCAAAGCTGTGGTCGATGTGGAGAGCGGCTACTGCAACGGACAGATGCATCAGCCCACCTACGAGGACGTGTGCACAGGCACTACCGGGCATAACGAAGTGGTCAAGCTGGTGTATGACCCGGCGCAAATCAGCACGCGCGAAGTGCTGGAGATTTTCTTTGTCATCCACGACCCCACCACTCTCAACCGCCAGGGGAATGACAGCGGAACACAGTACCGCAGTGGCATCTATTTCACGACGCCCGAGCAGCAGGCGGTGGCACAGGAAGTGATTGCCGAGATGGCCGCCAGCGGCGTTTATAGCCGCCCAATTGTCACCGAGGTTGTTCCCCAAGACAACTATTGGGCGGCGGAGGACTACCACCAGGACTTTTTTGAACGCAACCCGCACCAGGGTTATTGCATGGCAGTGGCGGCGCCCAAGGTGGCCAAATTTCGCAAGACGTTTGCGCGGTTGCAAAAAGCCTGACCTGCATCAACGTTTTCGCGGATGAAGCACACGCTGGTGCGCCACACGGGGCTTGCGACGGTAAGATGGAATCATGACAAATACCCCCAGCACCAACATTCGTACCGTTGCCCTTGTAGGCCACGGAGCCGCAGGCAAGACCACCCTGGCCGAAAGCCTGTTGGCGGCAACCGGCGCCATTACCAGCCGTGGCACTGTCGAAAAGGGCAATACCACGTGTGACTTTGACGCCATGGAAAAGGAATTCGGTCATTCGCTGCAAACAGCCTTGGCCAGCATGCAGTGGGCCGGCGCCCAAGTGCACCTGATTGATACACCGGGATACCCAGATTTTGCGGGTCAAGCCATTGCCGCGCTGGCCGGCGTGGACACGGCCCTGGTCGTGGTCAACGCACAAACCGGCATCGAGCTGGCAACCGAGCGCATGTTCACACTGGCCGGTGAGCGCGGTCTGTGCCGCATGGTTGTGATCAACAAAATCGATGCGGATAATGTGGATTTGCCCGCCTTGGTCAACACCATTCGCGAACGGTTTGGCAAGCAGTGCCTGCTGCTGGATCTGCCTGCGCATGATGGCAAAGACGTCGTCGAACTACTGGGCCATGCGGATGGCGAGAGCGATTTCGCGTCCGTGGCCGCTGCGCACCGTGCGCTGATTGACCAGATTGTCGAAGAAGACGATAGCCTGATGGCACGCTACCTGGAAGACGGCGTGGACCCTACCCCGCAGGAGCTTCATGCGCCGTTTGAGGCTGCGTTGCGCGCCGGTCATTTGATCCCCATTCTGTTTGTTTCGGCCAAGACGGGCGCTGGCGTTCCCCAGTTGCTGGATGCCTTGGCCAAATTGGCTCCCAATCCGGCTGAGGGCAATCCGCCTCCTTTCTACCGTGGCGAGCCCGGCGAGCAGCCGCAGGCGTTTGAAGCACAGCCCGACGATGCCCTGCACGTGCTGGCCCATGTGTTCAAGGTGGTGATGGACCCCTTTATCGGCAAGCTGGGCGTGTTCCGTGTGCACCAGGGTACCGTGCGTAAAGATGCACAGCTATTTGTGGGTTCTGGCAAACGCGCCTTCAAGGTGGCACACCTGTATCGACTGCAAGGCAAGGACTATGTGGAAGTGCCCAGCCTGGTGCCCGGCGATATTGGCGCCGTGGCCAAAGTGGACGAGATCGAGTTTGACTGTGTATTGCACGACTCGCACGACGAAGACAACATCCACCTGTCACCTCTGCAGTTCCCCTTACCAATGCAGGGCCTGGCGGTTCAGACCAAACGCAAGAGCGACGAGCACCGTTTGTTTGAAATTCTGCACAAGTTGGAGCTGGAAGATCCCTGTTTCAAGGTGGAGCGCCATCCCAGCACCAATGAAACTGTGATTCGCGGCCTGGGCGAAATGCATTTGCGCACCAAGCTGGCACGCATGCAGCAGCAGTTCAAGATGGAGCTCGACACCAGCCCACCTCGTATTGCTTACCGCGAAACCATTACCCAGGGCGCGGAAGGCCACTGCCGCCACAAAAAGCAAAGCGGTGGTGCCGGGCAGTTTGGTGAAGTCATGCTACGCATTGAACCGCTTGATCGGGGCGCCGGGTTTGAATTTGTCGACGTGGTCAAGGGCGGTGCCATTCCGGGCGTCTTCATGGCTGCCGTCGAAAAAGGTGTGCGCCAGGCTTTGACAGATGGTGTCGTTGCCGGCTACCCGGTGCACGATCTGCGGGTCACCGTGTACGATGGAAAAACGCATGCGGTAGACGGCAAGGACATTGCGTTTACCCTGGCGGGCCGCAAAGCCACGATTGAGGCGGTGCGCAAGGCTACACCTATCGTGCTGGAGCCTATGGTCAACATTGAGGTCCTGGCGCCTGAGGCCTCCATTGGTGATCTGACGGGCGACTTGTCCAGCAAACGTGGTCATGTCACTGGCACTCAGCCGCGCCTGGCGGCAACGGCTGCCATCAGCGGGCAGATCCCGTTGGCTGAATTGGACGACTATCAGGGCCGTCTAAAGTCGTTGACCGCGGGAAAAGGCAGCTACAGCATCGATTTCTCTCACTATGCCCAGGTGCCGGCACAGACACAGGCGCATTTGATGGCCGCGCACAAGGCGATTAATCTGGACGACGAATAGACCGGGTGGTTGCTCCCTATTTAAGAGCAGAACATGCCGATCTGACGAGGGTAAGGGTATGGGCGGGCTGCGACTCGGTTGTGCGAGAATCTTAGCCAACATGAACCCATCAAAGGTCGGAAAAATCGCTTCGGGAGTGGCGCTAATGGTTGTCGCCATGGGCAGCGCTGCCTTGACCCTGGGCCGAACGCAGGATGTTGCTTGGGTTGGTAAACCGCTGGACGCACTATTTCAAGTGCAGTTTGAAAATGTTGGTGACTTGCTGCCCGACTGTCTGGCCGCTGAGGTTTTTTACGGCGATACCCAACTAGACCCGTCACGCGTGTCGGTGACGGTATCCCAAGCCCCAGGCATTGTTGGAGTTCAAAGCCTGCGTGTTCTGACAACGCTACCCATTGACGAGCCGATTGTTACGGTGCAGCTTCGCATCGGTTGCCAGCAAAAACTCGCTAAGCGATACACCTTGTTTGCCGAGTTGCCCACCAATGTCGTGGAGCCCGTGGTGCCCAACGCGCCCCGAAGCAACAGTGGCAACGCTCGTGTGACTTCCATAGGCTTGCCTGTGAAGCCTGTACAGTCTGGTTCTGCCGACCGAGCCCCCGTGGTCGTTGGCGAACCCGCCGTAGCCCAGTTCAAGAAACCCAGACAGGTCAAGCCAGCCGTGCAAACCACGCCGGCTTTTGCTCCGGCGGTTGAACCCAGTACCAGAAAGCAATCCACCAGGGTTCCCGCTAGATCGCGACTGAAGCTTGATTCGCTGGATTTGTTGATCGAGCGTGATCCCATCCTGCGCACATCAACTGAACTGTTGGCTTTGCCGCGGGAGGACGACCCAAAGCGCACCGAAGCAGCGGCCCTTTGGCGTTCCCTGAATGTGAGTCCGGAGCAACTACTAGTAGACGAAGCCAAGGCTCAGTCGTTTGAAAGAGACATCAAGTCTTTGCATGCCCTGACCACACAAAACCAAAAGGCCTTGATTGACCTCGCGGGCAAGGTGCGACAGGCTGAGTCCGAGCGTTACGCCAACGGCTTGGTTTACATTTTGATGGGGCTGTTGATAGCCATTCTTTCGGGGGTGCTGTGGTTCTGGCGGCGTACCCGTGTTGAGCGTGCGAGCGACTGGTTACATGGACAAGATGCGCAAGAGAGCCTGCTGGCGGAGATTGTGCAAAGTTCGTCGAAACAGCGCTCTGTCGCGGCCGTTGGTGAATCTACATCTTCGCCCGTGGTGGGCGCTGGGGTCGTCACTTCTTCGGTTGCCCCCGCTCCGATGACGGAGGTTGACTTCGACTTTGATCTCGACGTAACAGAGCCGCCGGGCAGTGGCACTGTTCCTCCAATTGGCCCTACCCACTCTCGCGCTGCAGCGCGCAGCGAAAGTCACCGCGATTTCTCTGTCAGCCTTCCGCTGGGCACGCGTCCTTTTGACTCAGAAGAGTTGGTTGATGCGCGGGAGCAGGCCGAGTTTTTCGTGTCGTTGGGGCAACACGACAAAGCCATTGATATTTTGACAACCCGCATTGCGCAATTTGGCGAGTCCAGTCCATTGGTTTGTCTGGATTTATTGAAGATTTACCACGCATTGGGTCGCGAAACCGACTTTGAATTCATGCGAGCCGAATTCAACCATTGGTTTGCCGGATATGTTCCCGAGTTTTCGGCGTTTGGTGACTACGGACGGGCACTGGAGCAGTACCCGGAAATCATGGATCGGATTTCCGCCCTGTGGCCAGTGTCAGTGGTGCTGGAATACATCGAGGGTTGCCTGTACCACCATGCTGACGATGGAACTGGAGAAGGCGTTGTGTTTGATTTGCAGGCCTACCTTGACCTGCTTTTTTTGCATGGCGTTGCAAAACAGATCATTCGACAGCCGCAGTCTGCGGATGCCGGACCTATGTCAGAGGCGTTGCGGATACCGGTCGGTGCCCAAGGAACCCCAATAGATGATGCCTCACAATCGACCGGTGTCCCAGTAATCGCGCGTCGGGCGGGGGCGCACCATCGGGGGGCACAGTTCGGTACGATGAAGTACCCACCGACAGCACCTCCACTGGAAAGCACTACCGATCTGAAAACGCAAACAGAAGCACGAATTGATCGAACTCACACCGACTTCAACTTCCTGGGTTTAGGCTGAAACTGTGCCAACATTTGGCGCTCAGAGCTCGATGTCCAGCATCCGGGAATCCTGAGCTACTTCCTGCCCTTTGGAGTCTATGCGCTTTAGCAGATCCAGAGCCTGTTCTCGCAATGCAGGATCTGCAGTTTCCAGCGCCTCGGTGGCCAATTCGCGCGCTTCATGCCACATTTCAAGTGTTTCTGACTCTTGTGCCAGAGCCAAAGTGATACTGAAGTCGGGGTCCGCCGTTTGTTCAGGAACTTGTTCGGGTTCAGGTCTTTGCTCCAACTTTTTTGTAGTGCCGACCATTGACATGAATACATCCGGGTCACTTGGATCGGATGTCTGCGATGCGTTGACTGGCGCCGTAGCGATAGGATGAAGCGGGGCCAAGGATGGCTGTTCATCCCGCTCAAGCAGAAGCGCGCGCGCCTCGCGCTTTACAGCCAACGACTTGCGAACGCGAATGACCTCACTGGCTGCCGCTTCGGAGTCAAATCCCACCGGCGCCTCAAATCGGGGGAACACGTTCTTTGACAAAGGTGTTTGTGCCGAGGGCTTCGCTTCTGCCCCGATAGCGTGGGCCTGGGACCTCCCGTTCGCTTCTTGCGGAGGGTTCTCATTGGATTTTGGATCTGGCGCTGACACTGGTTCATGCAGGACGCCAAAGTTGCTCAGGGGTTCGTGGATTTCCAGGTACTCATCGCTGTCTTGGGAACGCCGTGTCCGCTGGCGTTGCCAGACAAACCACAAGACCAAAGCCAGCGCTGCGCTTGGCACCAAAAAAGCGCCAATGGCCGTTGTGTTGATGGCAGGGATGGCTGGAATCTCAGACAGTATGGTCGTCAATGGATCCACCGTCGGCCGTCCCAGTAGTTGCTGGACGGTAGTCTGCGTTGCCATTGCCTCACGCTCCAGTGCATGGATATCGATGGCCATATGCTCAAACGGCGTGACTGCGGTCACAGCAGGACTCTGTGGCTGGTCAGTATGATCCGGCAATGAATTGGAATTGGACAAAATTAGTGCACCTTGCACGGTAATGACTGCCTCGAACAGTTACTCGCTCGCGATGCGGCGAATGATAGTGCACAACGGGGCGCGAATGCCACGGTATTGGTGGGGAGGTACCCCAGAGTCGCCCTGTTTGTGGCCTTGTCGGTAGCCGCAGAATGCGGTTTCACGATAATGGAGCCATGCTGTTTTTACTCTCACCCGCCAAGTCGCTCAACTACGACACCCCTCTTGCACCCCACACGCCAACTGCCCCTCTGTTCGTCAAGCAATCTCAAGCGCTGATTGCGCTCTTGCGCAGCCAGTCTGTGCAAGGCATTGCCGGCTTGATGTCGCTCAGTGACAAGCTCGCGGCGCTCAATGTGGCGCGCTACCAGGCCTGGTCTACCCGCGCTACGGTCAAGAATGCGCGAGCCGCCGCGCTGGCTTTTGATGGCGATGTGTACGACGGGCTGAACGCCCGCAACCTGGGTGAGGCCGACCTGGCCTGGGCGCAGGAACACCTGTGCATCCTGAGCGGCCTCTATGGCGTGCTGCGCCCTCTGGATCTGATGCAGCCCTACCGGTTGGAGATGGGCACACGCCTGGCCAACCCGCAAGGGCGTGACCTTTACCAATTCTGGGGTACACAAATCTCCGAGTATCTGAACAAGCGCTTGCGCGACGATATCAGCCCCGTGGTCATCAACCTGGCGTCACAGGAATACTTCAAGGCGGTGGACATCAATGCACTCAAGGCCCCTGTGGTGGAATGTGTGTTTGAAGAACTGCGCAACGGCCAATACAAAATCGTCAGCTTTTCGGCCAAGCGCGCGCGCGGCCTGATGGCACGCTTTGCGGTAATCAACCAACTGGTGCAGCCCGATCAACTGCGTGCCTTTGATGCCGGCGGCTACGCGTGGGACGCAGCACATTCCACACCACAGCGCCTGGTATTCCGACGTAAAGCATGAGACTTTGTGGGTCAGACCACTCGCGCACGAATGTGCTCTGACCCCAGCCAATTGAGAGACCCCCCCCCAACGTAAAACGTGCGTAAGCAGCTATGAAAATTAGAGCAAACGGACTCGACATCGAAGTTGAAGATACCGCCGAGATCAATCCCCAGGACACCGAGGTCTATACCCGTCCTGCGGTGCTGCTCATCATGGGCCTGGGCATGCAGCTCATCGCCTGGCCGCCCCAACTGGTGGACGAACTGGTGGACGCGGGCTTTCGTGTGATCCGCATGGACAACCGCGACATTGGCCTGAGCCAGCACTTTGACCATCTAGGCAAGCCCAACATTTTGATGGCCGGCATCCGCTACAAGCTGGGCTTGCGAGTTCGGGCGCCCTATATGCTGGAAGACATGGCAAAAGACGCCCTGGGCGTGCTAGACGCCCTCGGAGTGACCAGCGCCCACATCGTCGGGGTCAGCATGGGCGGTATGGTCGCGCAGCGGGTTGCCATTGCTGCGCCCCAGCGCGTGCTGAGCCTGACCAGCATTATGAGCAGCAGTGGTGCCAAGGCGTTGAAGCAGGCACATCACGACGTCACGCGTGTGCTACTGCGCCGCCCCGCCAGTACAGCGCTGGAGGCGGTGGTAGACCACTATGTGACTCTGTACAAGACCATTGGCAGCCCTGGCTTTCCCACACCAGAGTTCGAGTTGCGCAGCAGGATCACCCGCGCTGTCCAGCGCAGCTATCACCCGGCGGGAACTCAGCGCCAGATGGTGGCCATCGTGGCGGATACGACCCGCGCCGCGCAGCTCTCAAACATTACCTGTCCTACTCTGGTGTTGCACGGCAAATCAGACCCGCTGGTGCCGTTTGAGCATGGTGAAGATGTGGCGCAGCGCATCCGTGGCGCACGCCTGGTAGGCATTGACGGAATGGGACACGACCTACCGCCCGAGCCGGTATCGCAAATCCTGGATGCGCTGATTCCCCACTTGCAGGCAACCAAACCATGAACACACCCGAACAATCGCAGCTGGGCAAAGCATCCGCGTACATTGACCAATACGACGCCACGCTGCTGTTCCCGATTCCCCGCGCGGGCAAGCGCGCAGAGATCGGTATCACCGGCGCTGCGCCGTTCTTTGGCGCCGATATGTGGACTGCGTTTGAGTTGAGCTGGCTGAACCCGCGTGGCAAACCGCAGGTGGCGCTGGCGCACTTCACGATTCCGTGCGAGAGCCTGAACATCATCGAGAGCAAGTCCTTCAAGCTCTATCTCAACAGCTTTAACAATACGAAATTTGCCGACTTTGATGCGGTGAAAGCCCGTCTGCGCGCCGACCTCTTTGAGGCCGTGTGGCGCACAGACGGTGAACCTGTGGCGGCGCCAGCATCCATCGGCGTGACGCTGCTCGGCTACGAGATGTTTGACCGCGAACCGGTGCACGAGCTTGACGGTCTGAACCTGGACCGTCTGGACATCGAGTGCACCCAGTTCACGCCGGCACCTGAGCTGCTGACGGCTACGCAGTATGAGGCACCGGTGTCTGAAGTATTCGTGAGCAACCTGCTCAAGAGCAACTGCCTGGTCACCGGCCAGCCCGACTGGGGCAGCGTGCAGATCAGTTACACCGGCGACCAGATCGAGCAGGGCGGCCTGCTGCAATACCTGGTGAGTTTTCGCAACCACAATGAATTTCACGAGCAGTGCGTGGAGCGCATCTTCATGGACATCTGGACGCGCTGCAAGCCGCTGAAGCTGTCGGTCTATGCGCGCTATACGCGCCGCGGCGGACTGGATATCAATCCCTTTCGCACCAGTCACCCGCAGGTGCTACCCCGCAATATCCGCACTGCACGCCAATGACATCCGGCGCGAGAGTAGCTATATAAAAGATAGCTAGTTGCGCTTGTTTGATAAGGGTTGGGGCCTTATTCTCTCAATATCTTCCAGATCGGCTGCCGGTGACGGTCGGCCAAAGTAGTAGCCCTGAAAGGCGTCGCAGCCCAACGAGGCCAGCAAGTTGCGTTGCTCGGCAGTCTCTACGCCTTCGGCAATCACGGTCAGGCCCAGGCTGTGGCCCAGCGCGATGACCGAGCGCGCCACGGCGGCATCGCCTGGCTGGGTGAGCAGGGTCTGCACAAATGACTGGTCGATCTTGAGCTGGTCCAGCGGCAGACGCTGCAAGTGCACCAGGGATGAGTAGCCGGTTCCAAAATCATCCAGCGAAAAGCCCACCCCCAGCGCCTTGATGGCATGCATGCGGGTGCGGGTCTCACTGGTGTCGTTCATCAGCATGCGCTCGGTCAACTCCAGCCGCAGCTGCTGGGGTTTGGCGCCTGCTTTGCGCAGTGCGTTGGCCACCTGGCTGACAAAATTGGCATGCTCAAACTGGCTGGGGCTGATGTTGATGGCCAGCGTCCACTGCGCAGTGCTGGCCTGGTCGGCCCATACTGTCAGCTGGGCGCATGCGGTTTCCAGCACCCACTGGCCCAGCAAATGCCCGACACTGGTCTCCTCAGCCAAAGCAATGAACTGGGACGGCGGCACCACGCCCCGCGAGCTGTGGTTCCAACGTAAAAACGCTTCGGCCCCAATGGGTGCACCCTGCACATTGACCTGAAACTGGTACAGCAGCATGAATTCCTGGTGGGCCAGTCCGCGGCGCATATCGCGCTCCAGCGCGGCGTGCGCTGTCACGGCGGCCTGCATGGCAAGATCAAAAAAACGGACCGTGTTGCGCCCGGCTGCCTTGGCCTGGTACATGGCTATATCGGCTTTCTTGAGCAAGGCTTCGGTGTTGTCGTCTTCGCCGGGAAACAACACAATCCCGATGCTTGGCGTACTCTCAAACGGGTGGCCGCGCAACTGATAGCCTTGGCCCAAGGCGCCCAAGACTTTGGCTGCAACGGATTCGGCCTGTGCTGCGCTCTCGTGGGACGTCGGGCTCAATCCTTCGAGCAGCACCACAAACTCATCACCCCCCAGGCGGGCCACCGTGTCGCCCTCGCGAACGCAGGTTTTCAGACGAGTCGCCACCTGCTTGAGCAGTTCGTCACCCAGGTCGTGTCCCAGCGTGTCGTTGAGGTGTTTGAAGTGGTCGAGATCCAGGAACATCAGCGCGCCATGTTGCGCGGTCCGTGACGAGGTGATCAGTGCTTGCTCCAGCCGGTCTTGCAGCAGCCGCCGGTTGGGTAAATGGGTCAGCGGGTCGTAGAAAGCCAAGCGCTGGATCTCTTCCTTGGCGTTGCGCTGTTGAGTGATGTCACGAATGACACCTACGAAGATCGGTTCACCCGCACGTTCCACTCGTGATACCGACAGGCTGATGGGGAACAGGCTGGTGTCTTTGCGCCGCCCGAGTGTCTCGATGCTTTGGCCAATGACAAAGGGTGTGTCGCTTGTTTCGAGATGCTGTAAGTCAGCATCGCGTTGGGCTGCGTGGTCGCCAGACAATAGCAGGTTTGCAGGGTGTCCGATGGCCTCTGCTGCGGTGTAGCCAAAGATGTGGGTCGCAGCCTTGTTGAACGATTCAATCTGCCCATGTTCACTGAATGTGAGAACTCCGTCGAGCAGATTGTCCAGAATGTCGAGTGTGTGCTGCGCGGCTTCACGCAAAGCCACCAAATTGGTCTGATGCTGTTGCGCTACCGCGTCATACTCGTCTGCAAGGGCGTCCAGTCGCGTGCATCTTTGGTTTTGCTGCTCTTTGGGGCAGCTGAAACCCGACAGAACCTCCGACTTTTCTTGCATGCGAACATCCCTGGCCATCAAATATTTTTTGAAAACCGTGAATCAAATCACAAAATGCTGCATTTGTACACACCCCAAATGGGGTGGGCAACCTCGGCGTGGGGCTATTTTGGGTTGAGTCGCTTGACCCCTGCCACAAAGCGCTGCAACGCCTCGGACAGCACGCCGCGCGGAATCATGATCTCGATTAACTGGAACTGGCCCCGGGTGGCATGTGCCTGGTCCAGCGCCGTCTTTAGTTCGGCACGCGTATGCACCCGCACACCGGCGCCGCCCATGCCGGCGGCCATGTGGGCAAAGCCCCATTCGTCCAGGTCGGTAAATTTGGATTCGGGCTGGAAGGTGCGCAGCATTTCCCAGCTGGCGTTGTTGAACACCAGCACGATGGGGTCCCAGCCGTAACGGCGGCAGTTGCCCAGTTCCCAACCGGTCATCTGGAAAGCGCCGTCGCCCACCAGGATCAGCGGACGTTGGCCGGTTTCGGCTTGGAGCCCCAGCCCGGCGGGCACGCCAAAGCCCATGGTGGCGTAGTAGCCCGGGCCCACCAGCGCGGTGTGCTCGATGTCCATGGCGGTGAACAGGCAGTCCCCCACGTCTGATGCAATTGGCATGCGCCCGTGCTCGGCCATCAGGTCATTCACCGCCGTGGCGATGTCGTTGGGTGCGATGGTGGCGCCGTCTGCAACCAGGCCGCGCGGGAATATCTGGCGGGTTACGGCAAAGCGCTTTTCGGTGGCGTTGATGCGCAGCAGCATGTGGTCTACCAGCGCTGTGAGAGTGACCTTGGCGTAGGTGTGGTAGCCGATGGTGAGCTGCGAGTCGAACGCCAGAATCGCCTTGCGCATGTCAATGGTTTTTTCAGATACCGCAAAGTTGGTGTCGCAGACGATCACGCCCAGCATGAACAGCGCGTCCGACGACTCCACCAGATGCGTGACTTCCGGCAGGCCCGCCACGCCCATGTAAGTACCCACCAACGGCGCATCGGCCTCGGTCAGCAGGCCGCGGCCCATAAAGGTGGTGACCACCGGCAGGCCCAGGCGGCGCGAGAGTTCGGCCACCTTGTCTTCCAGACCAAAGCGGCGCACTTCCACGCCCGCCATCAGGACCGGGGCGCTGGCCTTGGTCAGGCGGTCCAGAATTTCGTCGACGCAGGCGTCCAGTTTGTCGGTATCGATAGCGGCTGCGGCCAGGGGCGGCACCGGCATGCACTCCACGCCCACCATGTCGCGAGGCAATTCGATGTAGACCGGCCGCGACTGGCGCATGCAGTTGGCCAGCACGCGGGCAATGTCGGCCGGGGCGCGTTCAGCGTCGTCCAGGCGCACCTGGTCGCAGGTAATCTGCTCGAAGATCTGGCGCTGCGAGTCCAGCGTCTTGGCCTGGTGGTGCAGTAACAGGCCAGAGCTTGCCTCGCCTTTTCCTGGCCCACCCGAAAGCACGACCAGTGGCGACTTCTCGGCATAGGCTGAGGCCACAGCGTTGACCATGTTCAGTGCGCCCGCGCCATAGGTGACCGCTGCCACGCCCAGTGCGCAGTTGATGCGCGCCGCCGCATCGGCCGCAAAGCCCACGCCGGGCTCGTGCGACAGGGTGTGCAGGGGCAGGATTTCCGACTCTTCAATGATGCGAAAGAAGGGCAGGGCGAAGTCGCCCGGAATGCCAAAGATGCGGGTGGCGCCGTGCGCCTTGAGGGCGTGCAGCAGGGATTCGGTGATGTTCATGGCAGGCGGCTTCACAAGGTAGCGAAGTGAAAATTATGCGGCTTGAATCGTGCAATGGGTGTTCGTAATGGATGCTGAATGCGCATTTGAGTGCACGTTTTGTGCGCATATTTCCGAAATTCAGAAGACATGACTCTCTGGGTGGCAACGTGGCGCAGACAGGGTGAATGCCGGGGGCTCATACGCTGCGCTTTTTGAAATCGCCCCCGGCATCCGCCCAGCCTGCGCCCCTCACTTCGCTTGGGCACTTGTGTCATTGACTCGTCTTCTTTCATGCGGCATGATGGCATGATGGCATGAATGTTTTGTCGGAGACCACCATGCTCAAGGAAGTTGGCGCCAGCGGTCAGATATCGCTAGGCAAAAAGTATGCGGGGCAGTTGTTTGACATGCAAATCGCTGCGGATGGTGCGGTGACGCTGACGCCGGTGAAGGTGGTGCCTGTGGCTGCAGCGGTGAAAGAAGAGCTTGCGGTTTACAAGGTGAGCGGCGCTACAACGCCAGATCCTGCGGCCACGCGCGAGTGGGCCGATGCCAATGCCGCACAAATCGCGCAATACAACGCATGGGTAACCCAGCGCGAGCCGTATGCCCAGCGCGTGCGTCGCTGGCGCGAACAGGGGCAGAGTCTGCCTGGTCAAGAAGGCAAGCCCTAAGCCATGGCGCGGTTTGATATCTACCCCAACCCGATTCCTGAAGACCGTGGCGACTTTCCGTTTGTTATGGAAATACAGAGCGACCTGCTTTACCGCTTTGCTGAGCGAGTCTGTGTGCCACTGGTGCGCCCAGGCGCTATTCCCGGATTGACCGAGCGCTTCAATCCCGCAGTAAGGGTTCAGGGTGAAGCGCTGCAACTGCATCCATTGGGCATTTCCGTATTTTTTGCCAGCGAACTGCGTGGTCGCGTGGATTACGCGAGTGCCCAGGCCCTTCCCATAGAGACCGCCCTCGATATGCTGCTGTGAGGCTACTGACCCATGACACCCCAGGAATTCATCCAAAAATGGGGCCCCGGTGGCCCGGCGTTTGAACTGAACGAACGCCAGGGCGCGCAGCCTCATTTCATCGACCTGTGCCAGTTGCTCGGCGTGCCCACACCCAGCAGCAGCGGCGACTATATTTTTTAGCAGGACACCCTGGTGCTGGGCGAGGCGCGAGGCTACGCCGATGTGTGTTATCGCGACCGGTTCGCCTGGGAAAACAAGGCCCCGGGCCGCAATCTGGACACCGCCCTCAAGCAGTTCTCACCTACTGCCGCGCTGAACTGGAGCGCCATCGACGTGTCGATCTTCGGCACGTTGTTCGAGCGGGGTCTGGACCCAAGCAAGCGCAGCCAGTTGGGCGCGCACTACACCGATGACACGACATTCGGCGTCTTATCCAGTCGCATTCATGTAGCCTGGGCAATAAGTTGCGGCAGTACGTTGGAAGATCGTCCAGGCTACAACACCAAGGTTTGCTTTTTGCCTTTCCCTTTCCCCGTAGGCCTCACACCCGCCGACACCGCCCACCAGCGCACGGAGACACTGGAGAGCGGCGCCGTCATTCCGGCCGATATTTTGGATTCAAATCGGCCTCTAGCCCCCGTAGAGCATGCGCAAGCAGCTACTAAAACAGTAGCATCTATCAGGCCGTTTCTTCCCTCACGCCCACTCGCTGACCGGCAGGGTGGCTGGGCGGCAGAGGGTTCTGCGCAGGTCAAGGAGGAGCCCGCACAGCGGGCGGGGGACACGGAGCAGAACCCTCTGCCGCCCAACCACCCGGCGCGCGCACCCACCCCGCAGGCCGTGCGTAACAACGCAATCGCCATAGCCATAGCAGCCAAGCGCCTCAACGACCTGCGCGACAACTGGCTCAACCCCCAAGAGTGGACCGACCGCGTGCCCGAAGTCACGCCCCTGGGCATGAACAAAAGCCCCTACCCCGACCGCATCCTGCCCAAACCCGGCCACGAGAAAGACCTGGCCGAGCGCACCCTGACCAAACTCTACAACCAGCGCCCCGCCTGGCTTGATGCGGCGCACAAGGCGTTCGACATGGCAGTCGCCCAGGCCTACGGCTGGAGCGACTACACCGCAGCCATGCCCGACGAAGAAATCCTCAAGCGCCTGCTGGCGCTGAATCTGGAGCGGACTGGCGGCATTGCAAGAGACACCACAAAGTAGTATCATAAAATCATGCAACGGAAGCACCAACGCACGCTGGACTTGATCTTTTCCCGCCCGGTGTCGGGAAGCATCAAGTGGCGTGACATCGAGGGACTGCTCATAGCATTGGGTGCCGAGGTTTCCGAGCGGGAAGGGTCGCGTGTTGGCGTGAAGTTGTTTGCAGATAGAAGGGTTTTTCACCGCCCGCATCCGTCACCCGATACGGATAAAGCGGCGGTGGAGAGTGTTCGCAAGTGGTTGGAAGCCCATGGAGTGAAGCCATGAAGAATGTGATGGAAATTAAGGGGTACAAGGCGCTGATTGCATTTGACCCGGAAACCAGTTTGTTCCGTGGCGAGTTCATCGACCTGAACGGAGGCGCGGACTTTTATGCGGCTGACGTCAAGGCGCTTCAACGTGAAGGCGAGGTTTCGTTGAAGGTGTTTTTGGAGATGTGCCGCGAAGACGGAGTAGAGCCGCGTAAATGCTACTCCGGCAAGTTGATGGTGCGCTTGCCCGCAGAACTCCATGAGCGTGCCGCCGCTGCGGCTGCTTCTAACGGCAAGAGTTTGAATGCGTGGTTTGCAGATGCGGTTGCGCAGGCTGCGCAGGTTTGACCCCGCTGTCCTCACCTGCACCCCTTCAACCCGAGGCGAAGCTGCTATGTGGCAGAAAACCCCTCAGTTTTCGCCGACCTGCTACAGGCGACTCAGCAGTTCAGCCTTTTTGCTGGCATATTCCTGCTCGCTCAAAATGCCACGGCTCTGCAGCGCGGCAAGTTTTTCAATGCTGGCAAAAATATCGCCATCGCGATTCGAGGCCATCACGGAGTTGTTGACGGGCGCGTAACCGCTCTGGTCCGTATTGCTGTAGCTCGGTGCGTACGTTGGTGGGGGAGGCGGTGCCGGGGCCAATGGCGGCTGGCCATTGATGCTGATCACTGGCAGGCGTGACACATCCACATAGCCGTATTGGCTGGAAAACGTCACCGAATAGCCACCGCTTTGCTGTTGCGAGACGCCACCAATATTGTGGTCCAGCGTGTCATAAATGATGACCTGTCCGTTGGACTCAATGGCCAGGCGACGTGCTTGCGAAAACCAGGCGTAACGCATGCCGTTCTGGCCACCCGAGCTGTTGGGGAATTTGAGATCCGGCCCCCACCAGTTGGCTTGCGCGGGCGCAGCCACAAAGAGACTGTTGGGGTTGCTGCCATCGTTGGATGCGTCGCCAATGCTGTTGTACGACGTATTGCCATTTTGGGTCTGGCTCTGGAAACTGCCGGTCCGTATTAAACCGCTCTGATTGGAGATCAAGCGAGACAGTTCGGAGCACAGATTGTCGACCCTGCCCTTGAGGTAGTTGTTGAACATGTCGCCAATCATGGTCATGCCACCTTGCATCCACTGGCCGGAGCCACCGAATTCATAGTGGCTGAACTGCGCCATGCTGCCATTGCCGTTGAGAACGGCATCCAGCATGGTTTGGACGGCATCAAAGCTGAAGCCGTGGCGCTGTGCGATGTCTTGTACGGCACTGATGCCAGCAGGGGAAAGTTGAGCCATAGGAAACCCAGGTTGGGATCACAAAACAGAGCCCCGAACGCCTGACGCATGCGGGGAAACCCTTGGACTGTAATTCATTCCCAACTTGGTGCATGAATGGGCATCGGCCGGGCACCGATACCGTTGGCCGTGCCGGACGGGAAAACTACAACCCCACATCCGCAAACCGCTTGAGCGTTTGCAGCGCCGGGAATTCTCCCGTCCGTTTGGACTTCATGGCCATGACGGCTTCCATGACGTGGCGGTTGCTCCAGATGGCGCCTTGCAGCCAGCCCATTTGCTTGAGTGCATCGTCAACCGAGTGGTCGCGCGCGTAGTGAATGGTCTGCTTGGTGCCCCAGATGGCGATGGGCGGCTTGCTGGCAATTTCGGCGGCGCATTGCAGGGCGGCTTCCAGCATTTGGGCGTCGGTATCAAACACCGCGTTGACCAGCCCGTATTGCAGCGCGCGCTGGGCGTCCAGGCGTTTGCCGGTGTACGCCATCTCCTTCACGATCGCCAACGGAATGAGCTTGGGCAGGCGCTGCAGTGTGCCCACGTCGGCCACCATGCCAATGTTGATTTCCTGGATACAGAAAAAAGTCTGTGCCGTCGCGTACCGGATACAGCAGGCGCTGACCATGTCTACCGCACCGCCAATGCAGCCACCCTGGATGGCCGCGATGACCGGCATGCGCAGCGTTTCCAGCTTGGTGAAGGTGGCTTGCATATCAGCCAGCACGTCGAAGATGGCGGCGCGCCCTTCGGGGCTCTGGTCGTCCATGGTGATTGCGCCCGCGAAGGTCTCCAGCGCCATGCCGGCGCTGAAGTGCTTGCCGGTGCTGCTGATGACCAGCGCACGGGCACTGCCATCCTGGTGAAGTTGCGTTAGCACCTGGTCCAGTTCGCGCCAGAACGTCGGGTGCATGGTGTTCATTGCCTCGGGCTTGTTGAGCACCAGGTGGGCGATATGGTTGTCAGTCGTCAGGGAAAAGCATTGCAGTGGGGTCATGGTCGGGGTGTTCCTTGGAGGTTTTCGAAAGTTTAGCCTCATCCGCGCTGACCAAGGTGCCCACCCTGACGCCCAGAAGACGCAGCCGCTGCTGTAGGGGCACGCGCTTGAGGCACAGACCGGCGTTGTGGCGTATGGTTTTGGCGTCGGCCGTGTAGTCGGCAATGGTCAGGTCGCGCGTCACGCTTTTGAAGTCGTCATAGCGCAGCTTGATGCCAATGGTCTTGCCCACGTACCCCTTGCGTTGCAGGTCGGCCGCCACCTGCTCGCACAGCCGGGTGAAAACAGCGCCCAACTCGGCCTTGTCGCGTACTGCGTGCAGGTCGCGCTCAAACGTGGTCTCGCGGCTCATGCTCACCGGTTCGCTCTCAAGCGACACTGGCCGGTCATCCTGCCCATGGCTGGCAGCGTGCAGCCAGGCACCGGTGCGTTGGCCAAAGGTGTCCATCAACCACTGCGGGTCGCGTGCGGCCAGTTGGCCTATGGTTTCAATGCCATGGCTCTTGAGCCTCTCGTCGGCCTTGGGGCCAATGCCATTGATTTTGCGGCAGGCCAGCGGCCAGATCAGGGTCTGCAGATCGCTCTCATGGACGATGGCAATGCCCTTGGGCTTGTTGAACTCGCTGGCCATCTTGGCCAGTAGCTTGTTGGGCGCCACTCCCACCGAGCATGTCAGGCCGGTGGCTTCAAAAATGCTTTTTTGGATCAGCCGGGCCAGCACCCGCCCGCCTTCGCGCTGGCCGCCGGGCACGTCAGTGAAGTCGATGTAGACCTCATCCACACCACGGTCCTCCATCAGCGGGGCGATCTCGGTGATGATGCCCTTGAACAGGCGCGAGTATTTCCGGTATTCCTCAAAGTCCACTGGTAACAGAATGGCTTGCGGGCACAGCTTGGCGGCCTTCATCAACCCCATGGCCGAGCCCACGCCAAACTGGCGGGCGGCATAGGTGGAAGTAGTGATGACGCCGCGCCCGGTGTAGCTGCTTAGCCGTGCGAATGCGTCCAGCGGAATGCGGCGCATTGCGGCGCGCTGGGCGGCTGCGTCCCACGGTGCTTCAGGTTCACTGGGGTCGGCGTTGGCCAAGTCGGCGGTGCGCAGTGCCTCCAAAGCGTCGTGGATGGCGCTGCGCCCCCCGCCAATAACGACGGGAAGCTCCTTGAGCTGGGGGTAGCGCAACAACTCCACCGACGCGTAGAACGCGTCCATATCCAGATGGGCAATGCGGCGCAAAGTGGGCGCCCGCTTTACAGGGCTTTCTGGACGACCGGTCCCTTGAACAGGTAAGGTAGTCGCGGACCCTTGGCTTGTGTGACGCCACCTTTGTCTTCAACGCTGACGCCTATGCTGGTGGCGCTGGCAAAGTCGCGCTCCGTAGCAGTCAAACGCAGCGTTTTACCCTTGCTCTCCAACACGCCCAACGAACGCGCCGGGTCGCCGTCGGACAGTGCCCACAACTGCATGGTGTCTTCGCGGCCTTCGGTCACGGCATTGAGCCGTTGCACCTGCAAGGCGTTGTCCTGCAGGGCCATGGTGACCAGCATGGCAGGTGCCTGTTTATCGTCCATGAGGACGGCAATGTATTTGACCTGCGCCGTGTCTTTGAGCTTGCCCTGCACATGCTCGATTTGCGCCTTGAACTGCTCAAACATGCTCATGCCGGTTGCAATGCCGATGGACAGCACGACCAGGCATGCATAGGTGGCCGAACGCCACCAGCTGGAGACAACGCGGGGGGATAATTGTGGTGTCGCTTCAACCATCGGAATTGATCTGGTTGATCAGTGCGCCCAGCACTTCGTCTGCCTGGTCGTTCTCGACCTGGCAGGTGCCAGCCGCATTGTGGCCACCACCACCGTATTCCAGCATCAGTTCGCCCACATTGGTCTTGCTGCCGCGGTCCAGAATGGACTTGCCGGTGGCAAACACTGTGTTCTGCTTTTGTACACCCCACAGTGCGTGGATGGAAATATTGCACTGGGGATACAGCGCGTAAATCATGAAGCGGTTGGCCGCGAAAATGGTTTCTTCGTTGCGCAGGTCCAGCACCACCAGGTTCTTGTACACCTTGGCACAGCGCTCCATCTGCTCACGGGCCTTGACGGCATGGTCGAAGTAGAGATCAATGCGTTCCACCACGTCGGGCAGTTTCAGAATGTCTTCGATTCCGTGGTTGCGACAGTATTTGATCAGGTCCATCATCAGCTGGTAATTGCTGACGCGGAACTCGCGAAAGCGCCCCAGGCCGGTGCGCGAGTCCATCAGGTAGTTCAGCAGCACCCAGTCGGTAGGGTTCAAGATTTCATCGTGACTGAACTGGGCCGAGTCGGCCTTGTCCACCGCAACCATCATGTCAACGCTGATATTGGGGAAGGCCTTGGCGCCGCCGTAGTAGTCGTACACCACGCGTGCCGCCGATGGGGCATGGGCCGAGATGATGTGGTTGGTAAGCTCGCCGGTGTTGCGGATGGTCTCCGACTCATGGTGGTCAAAGGCCAGATGCGCTGCGGCCACGTAGG
>CAJAVE010000161.1 GCA_903945325.1 uncultured beta proteobacterium
CGCCGCCGTGCGTATGATTCAAGCCATGCCAACCACCGCCCCCGCATCCAGCGCCCTGACCGCCAGCGACGCCTGCTACCTGGCATTGAAGGCGCGCGATGCGCGCTTTGATGGGCGTTTCTTCACCGGCGTCACCTCCACCGGCATTTACTGCCGCCCGGTCTGCCGGGTACGCACGCCCAAGCGCGAAAACTGCCAGTTCTATGCCTTGGCGGCACAAGCCGAGTCGGCCGGTTTTCGCCCCTGCCTGCGCTGCCGCCCCGAGCTGGCGCCAGCCAGCGGTGCTGCCGGATCAGGCGGCCAGTTGCCCTGGTCCACCCAGGACGCATCTTTCATACTGGCCCGCCAGGCTGCGAATCTGCTCGATGAACCCACGCTGTGGAGCGATGGAGCACCCAGCATGTCTGACCTGGCGCAGCGCCTGGGCGTGAGCGAGCGGCATGTGCGCCGCATTTTTGAAACGCACTGGGGCATCTCACCCCTGCAATACCTGCAGACCCGGCGCCTGCTGATGGCCAAGCGTTTGCTGACCGACACACAGCTGCCGGTAGCCCAGGTGGCTGCGCTGAGTGGCTTTGCCAGCGTGCGGCGCTTTAACGCCAGCTTTGTGGCGCACTACCGCCTGCAGCCGCGCCAGTTGCGCCAGTCCAGCGCCACCACGGTTGTATCGTCTGGAGCCGGATGTATCGTGCTCAAGGGCGCGTACCGCCCACCCTACGATGTGGCCGCCATGCTCGGCTTCTTTGCCCAACGCCAGATTGAGGGCATGGAGTCGGTGGACACCGCACACCAGACGATGGCCCGCACCGTGTCGCTCACCGTAGCGGGCCACACCCACAATGGCTGGGTGAAGGCGCAGTTTGTACCCGCCAGTTGCAATCTGGTCTTCCAGATTGATTCCAGCCTGGGCGCAGTACTCCCGCAGCTGCTGGCGCGTCTGCGGGCATGGCTTGACCTGGATGCCGAGCCCGAGGCCATCAATGCGGCCCTGCTCGCCGACTTTCCCGGCTCCGACGGGCTGCGTGTGCCGGGTTGCCTGGACGGCTTCGAGCTGGGCGTGCGCGCCATTCTGGGCCAGCAGATCACCGTGCGCGCCGCGTGCACTTTGGGTGCGCGACTGGTCGAACGCTTTGGCACCGACCTGCCGGTGCCGACCCATGGCTTAACCCGCTTATTCCCAACGCCGCAGGCACTGTGCCTGGCCAGTGGAGAAGAGATGGGCCAGTTGGGCATCGTGCGCCAACGCCAGCGCGCCATTCAGTCGCTGGCGCAAGCCGTGGCCCACAACGCTCTGGTGCTGCAACCTGGTGTGGACATTCCAGAAACATTGGCAGCGTTGCAGGCCCTGCCCGGCATTGGCCCGTGGACCGCAAACTACATCGCCATGCGTGCGCTGCGCTGGCCTGATGCTTTTGTGGCCGGTGACGTCGCCCTGCAAAAGGCCTTGGGAATGACAAACACTGTCAACCCGACGCAGGCGGCAAAGGCCACGGAGGAAGCATCCCGGAGATGGAAGCCATGGCGCAGCTACGCGGTAGTGCGAGCCTGGTCGATGCTATGAGTTTTATAGCTGTTTGCGCATATTTAACGGAGGCTAGCGCCTGATTTACCATGAAATACTCACCCAAAACCGTGCGCTGCGGTCTGACCACGCCCCTGGGGCCAATGACGCTTGCCGCCCATGACACCGCCCTGGTCTGGGCCGGGTTTGATGGCCAGAAGCACGCGCCCGACACGAACCATTGGCCAACGTCTGCGGGCCATCCGGTGCTGCGCCTGGCTTGCGAGCAACTGCAACAGTATTTTGCATCCGGGCGCACAGAGTTTGACATCCCGCTGGACCTGGACAGCGGCACGGTGTTCCAGCAAAGCGCATGGCGCAGCCTGCTGGGTATTGCGTCGGGCACCACCTGCAGCTATGCCGCCATCAGCCAGCACATCGGCAAGCCCAAGGCCGTACGGGCCGTGGGCGGCGCCATTGGGCGCAACCCCATCAGCATCATCGTGCCCTGCCACCGCGTGGTGGGCAGCAATGGCGCACTGACCGGCTACGCGGGCGGCATTGACCGCAAAATCGCCCTGCTGCGAATTGAAAGATCCCTTTGACCGACGCCACTCCTAAACCGCCCACGCAACAACCCAAACCCTGGAAACTCGATTTCGTCCTGCTGGCCGCCATCTGGGGCGCGTCCTTCATGTTCATGCGCATGGCTGCCGTGGAATTGGGCGCATTTGCCACGGCCGGCGTGCGGGTCACCGTTGCCGCAGCATTTCTGTTGCCTCTGTTACTGGCGCGCGGACTGGGGCCGGTGCTGCTGCAGAACTGGAAGCGGGTGCTGATCGTTGGCATTTTCAACTCGGCCATTCCCTTTGCCTGCTTCAGCTTTGCCCTGCTGTCCATCTCGACCGGGCTGTCGTCCATACTGAACGCCACCGTGCCGCTGTTTGGTGCCATCATCGCCTGGCTGTGGCTCAAAGACCGCCTCAACGCCTCGCGCGTACTCGGCCTCGTGGTGGGCTTTGTTGGCGTGGCGCTTCTGGCGTGGGACAAGGCCAGCTTCAAGCCGGACGCTTCGGGCAATGCCACTGGCTGGGCCATTTTGGCCTGCCTGGTGGCCACGCTGTGCTATGGCCTGTCCGCCAGTTTTGCCAAGCGCTATATGGCGGCTCTGCCACCGCTGGTGGCAGCCACCGGCAGTCAATTGGGGGCAGCGGCAGGGCTCATTCCGCTGGCTTGGTGGTTTTGGCCGGACCATGCGGTTTCGCTGCAGGCCTGGTTGGCTGTGGTTGCATTGGGCGTGCTGTGCACGGGCGTCGCCTACGTCCTGTATTTCCGGTTGATCGAGCGGGCCGGGCCGTCTCGCGCCCTGTCCGTCACATTCGCCATTCCGGTGTTTGCTGTGCTTTACGGTGTTCTGTTGTTGGGTGAAGGCGTAACACCGTGGATGGTGCTGTGCGGTCTGATTATTGTGGCGGGAACCAGTCTGTCCACCGGGATGGTGTCCTTGCGCCGTTAGCCCCAACGCGCACGCCTTAATTTGGTGCAGATTCGCGCGTATAGTTTGCAAAGCTCCAAAGATTGGAGCCAGCTGATGCGTAAAGGAATATTGCATGCGGGGTTCTGGGTGGGTCTGTTCCATGCTGTTGGTGGCAGCAGTTCCGTGCATGGCCGACACAGCTGCCGCACGCTGGATTGACCAGGAGTTCAAGCCCTCCTCATTGACGCGGGACCAGCAACTCGCAGAATTGCAGTGGTTTGCGCAAACGGCCGACAAGCTCAAGCAGCAGGGAATTGCGTCGGTCCGGGTGGCCTCCGAAAAGATCGATACGCACGCCTATGAGTCACGCACACTGACCAAAGCTTTTGAGGACATCACTGGCATCAAGGTTCAACACGACACCCTGTCCGAGGGCGACCTGGTGGACAAGCTGTATGCCGCCATCAAAAGTGGTGTGTCCGAATACGATGGCTGGATATCCGACTCCGACCTGATTGGCACCCACTACCGCTATGGCTCCGTGGTCCCGCTGTCAGACTTCATGCAGGGCGCAGGCAAGGAGGTGACCAACCCGCGCCTGGACCTGGCAGACTTCATCGGTACGTCGTTCACCACGGCTCCCGACGGCAAG
>CAJAVE010000162.1 GCA_903945325.1 uncultured beta proteobacterium
CTGGATGGTGTCATCCGGGCGCGTGGTACGGCTGTCAGCGGCATTCTCAATGGTGTGGATGGCAGCGTCTGGAACCCGGGTGGAGATTCTTTGATCTCGAACCCCTATACAGCGAAGAATCTGAAAGGCAAACCGCTGTGCAAAGCTGCATTGCAGAAGGAATTGGGCCTGCACATCGACGCCAAGGCTCCGCTATTTGCTGTGGTTAGCCGGTTGACTTCGCAAAAAGGGCTGGACCTGGTTCTGGCGGCTTTGCCCGCACTGATGCAAAGTGCCGCGGACGGTGGCGCCCAACTGGCCGTTCAGGGTAATGGCGATCCTGCCCTGGAAGCCGCATTTACAGCTGCTGCCGCGAGCCATCCCGGGCGCGTTGCCGTTTGGTTGCGCTATGACGAAGCACTGGCTCACCGCATGATGGCGGGGGCTGACGCCATGCTGGTCCCGTCCCGGTTTGAACCCTGCGGCTTGACCCAGCTCTATGCGCTACTCTATGGTACGGTTCCTGTCGTGCGGCAAGTGGGTGGACTCGCAGACACCGTGGTGGATGTGACATCTGAGACCATTCAGTCGGATACAGCCACGGGCTTTATGTTTGGCCAGGCGACCCCATTGGCTCTGGAGCAAGCGCTGGCCCGCACGCTGGAGGCATACCGCAATCCGGCGCTCTGGCGCCAACTGATGTTGCGCGGTATGGCCCAGAATTTCTCTTGGGACGTAGCCGCTGCCCAGTATCTTTCGCTCTATGAAGAATTGACGACTGCCGGCTCTCCTGGTAACCCAGCGCCGCGGACCTGACTTCACGCGTTACCCAGCGTGTGCAGCGGAATGTCTTTGTCCACCGCCAGTTGATCGAGCTGCTTGCGGGTTTGCGTCAGCAAAAAGCTGGCAATGGCGGCATGTGTTTCAGGCGCGAACATGGCCATGATGTTGGAAGCTTTTGACCCCGCCGCCTGTGCCAGCGCGGCAGCAAAATGCGGCTCCAGCGCCGCCACAGCGACACGGCCATCTTTACACGGGTAGACGCGGTAACCAGCGTGGCCCCCGCCCACCGCCGCCCCCGGTTTTGTCAGGCCCCAGGTACGCGGCAGAGCCAGGTAGGCCGCAGCGTCCGACAGGGCAATGTCAAACCGGGCTCCTTTGCCTTTTTGCAGTTGGTGCAGCCGTGCCTTCAGGACCGCTTCGGATGCCATCAGCGAGCCACCCATATCGGCGTACAGCGTAGGCGGCAGTTCCAGGCCACCCACCAGGTTATTTTCGGCCAGGTAAGTCAAGTCATGGCCGGGCTCTTCGGCACGCTCGCCGGGCGCGCCAAATATGGCCACCAGTGACAGTGTGGGGTACAGCTGGTGCAAAGTTTTCCATTCCAGCCCGAGCTTTTGCATCGCGGAGGGGCGAAACGAGGTGAGCAGCACGTCAGTCTTGGCCAGCTCACGGTGCAGGGCCTTTTGCCCCTTTTCAGACTTCAGGTCCACATTGACGATGCGCATGCCGGTGTGCATGGTGTCATACGCCGAACGGTTGTAAAGGCCCATGGGGTCACCGGTAGTGCCCTTGGGCGCAGTGGGGTGCGGCGGCGGCTCCAGCTTGACGCAGTTTGCGCCCATTTGCTGGCAGCGCATCAGAGCTGCGGGGCCAGGCAGGTTCAGCGCCAGGCTGAGAACGCGCACGCCTTTCAGCGCAAGAAGTGGCTTGGGGGGGTGGGCAGAAGTCGTCTTGGTGGCCATGGGAAGCAAAAATTCCAGGGTGGTGTTTTCTGCCCATGATAATGGCTGTCCATCAGTCAGCACAGGGTAGCCCTTTGACCAGCGATCAACTTGATTTTTCCTTTGTGGCAGAGCTTCCCGTTGTGGTTGCACCGGTGAAAAAGCGTGCCACTCGCAAAGTGCCACCAGTTGCACTGCCGGCGCTCGACGTCCGGATGCAGCCGCCTTTTGTGGTGGAGGATTCCGGCAGTGTGCAAGCTATGGCTGCGGTGCTGGACGCCCATCCCGATTACCGGGTTTTGCGCCGTCTGCAGCCGCGCCTGGAGTGGCCCAAATCTACTGGCCAAAACGTGTGCCGCATCGTGGTGCTGGATACCGAGACGACGGGGCTGGACCACTCCAAAGACAAGATCATGGAACTGGCGCTGCTGCGAGTGGATGTGGACCTGGCATCCGGTCTGCCGGTCGGGACTCTGCAGGTTTATGACCAGTTGGAAGACCCTGGCATGCCCATACCGCGTGAGGTGCAGGAGATCACTGGCATCACCAATGCCATGGTGCAGGGACAGCGGCTCGACGAAGCGCGTATTGCCAGTTTGCTCGATGGTGCGGACCTGGTTGTTGCCCACAATGCCGGATTTGACCGCCCGTTTTGCGAAGCCCGCATCGAACAGTTTCGCCACCTCACCTGGGCTTGCTCGTTTGCCGATATCCCGTGGAAAGAGCAGGGCAAGCGCTCGGCCAAGCTGGAAAGCCTGGCGCTGGACAATGGCTGGTTTTACGATGCCCACCGGGCCGAAATGGATTGCCATGCGCTATTGGCTGTGCTGTCAGCCAATTTGCCCCAGCTGCCCCACACAGGGCTTGCTCACTTGATTGAGCAAGCGCGCATGCCCAGCTACCGCCTGATGGCAACCAACGCGCCGTTTGATGCCAAGGACAAACTCAAGTCGCGTGGCTACCGCTGGAGCGCCGAGCAAAAGGTCTGGCATACCCGTGTGGGGGATGGTAAAGCGTTGCAGGCGGAGTTTGACTGGCTCAAGGAAAACGCCTACCACCAGCGCGCGGCTGTGGTGCAGTTTGAAAAGCTTGACGCCCTGGTGCGCTACTCCAGCCGCACCGGCGAGCTATTGCACCACCAGCTTTGAGGCAACTCATGTCGTATTCCCGTCCCATGTCATTGCTCAGCGTGCAGATTGCGCAGGCGCGTAAGGTGATGATCGCAGGGCGGTCCATTTTGACGGCCATTCACAAGTCGGCAGTTCATGGTCCGGTGCCGGTTGCCGCTATGGGGCTGCAGGGTGACGAGCAGGCCGATCCGTCGGTCCATGGCGGGCTGGAGAAGGCGGTCTATGCCTATCCGGCCGAACACTATGCTTTCTGGCAGACGTTGCGCCAGCAGGCCGGGCTGGCGGACATCGATAACCAGTTCAACTACGGCGCCATGGGAGAGAACCTGACGCTCACTGGTCTGCTGGAGGCGGACGTCTGGGTGGGCGACGTGCTGCGATTTCCCCACTGCGCGCTGCGTGTCAGCCAGCCGCGTGAACCCTGCTACAAATTCAACGCAGCCATGGGATTCAACACCGCGGTGAAGGAAATGGCACTGAGCGGGTTTTGCGGGTTTTACCTGCGGGTCGATGAGCCAGGCACTTTGCAAGCCGGGGAATCCTTCGAACTGGTGCCTGGCGCGCGCAACGACACCATTGCACAGCGTTTCCAGAGCAAGGTGTTCAAGCACCTGCGATAAGGCAGTGCTGGCAGTGGGCGTGTGGCGCAAGTACCAAAGGTGCCTACAAAAAACATAACTGACGACAACTTTTGTAGGAAAAACTTCGTCGATGTCCGTGGAATATGCGTAAGCAGCTATCATTGTAATAGCATGAGAGTTGAACGAAGTAACTCAAAGTTGCCTCGCCGAACGTCGAAGCTACGCGGCGGCGCGTTTGCGCGGCGTCCGGCTTGAGCGACCTGTTAAACCCTGCGTTTCTTGCGCAAAGGCCAGCATGCTTGCCAACGCCTTGTTGACTGCTTCAGAGGTAGGGAAAGCCTTTTGGATTTCAGGATGCAACACCACGACGTTGCTACCTTGCAAAAAGTGCTTCAGGTACTTGCCCCGTACGCCCTTGCCTAGTTCATCGCGTTTCAATTCGGGAATGTCTTGATCAGCCATTTTCATAGATGCCTTTTTCATATCGTGTCGCCTTTCTCGCGCTGATGATTCGCAGGCCGTTGCGCCGTTCGGTGTGGACTACCACCAAGAGACGCGTCTTGTTTGAGACTCCGTAAGTCCGACTTCGATCTTCGAGTTCGCTGTGATCAGCGTCGGAAAATGTCAGTGCCCGTCCATCGCCAAAGACGCTAACCGCTTCGTCGAACGATACACCGTGTTTCGACAAATTGCTTGCCGCCTTTTGATCGTCCCATTCAAAATTGAACATGCGAAATACCTGAAGGGCTTAACGTTGGCGCCACCGGCACGCAGCAAGCGCCGCGAAGAGACATTCTTGTGCTGTGTGTCCGTGACGAGCAACTTGTTAAACGGCTTGTGGCCAATTGATTTGCACCTTTCGACTGTTTGCAAGACAGTCGCGCAGGTACAAGTTAATCAGACTTTGATAGGGGACACCGGATTCATCGGCCATTCCTTTGAAATAGTCCACCACATCCTCGGAAAGACGCATGGTCACAGGTTTCTTTAGCTTGGACGCGTATGGGTTCTTGCGCGACTTCAGTTTGGAAAGATCGTATTCAGCTCTCATGTGTGTCCACCTCGATAAAACGCGCTTTCGCGCTTGGTCGCCTTGCGTGCTGAGATGATGCGAACAACTGCACCATTTTCCCGTTCGCAATGGCAAACGATGAGCAGCTTTGCCACCGAGCTCATACCAAGCATCAGGAAGCGTTCTTCGTCGGATGAGTGATCATCATCGAAAAACTGCACACCAAATTCGTCGAAGAAAATCGTTTTCGCCTCTTCGAAAGACACTTGATGCTTCTTGAGATTTGCAGCGGCTTTGGGCTGATCCCATTCGAACTTAATCATACGTACATTGTATTTACCGTTCGCAACCAGTCAAGCCGCAAAAAAGTGCAGCCTCAACGTCGGCGCTGTCCGTCGCGCAGCCCACGCCGCGAAGCGGCATCCTGCAGCTGCGTGTCCGCGACGGACAACCTGTTATGTCGCATTGTTGCGGGGTACATGCTTGCTCACATATTGGCGGAGCACACTGTCCATGCGCGCCTGCCAGCCGTCACCCGTCGAGCGAAAATACTCAACGACCTCGACGCTATAGCGCACCGAGAGCAGCAGCTTTTTATTCTCGGACTTTGGCCTGCCTCGCACAACGCTGATCGGCACAAGTGCATCTAGCTGTGCCTTCGTCATGGGCTTGGCATCTGGATCGGCCTTGGCCGCCGCAACAATTCTCGCGTTGTCCTTGACCGATGGCATCAAGATGACCCGCTTACTGGATGTTTTCGACATATTTTTTACCTCTCGTCGCTCGGCAAGGCGCAGACTGATGATTCTGCGAACACCACCACGGTCTACAAACGCCACGTAGTACAGCGTGTTGCCCTCAGGAACCAGTCCAATCATTCGCAACTCGTCGTATGAAAAACGTGGATCAACCCAAACATACGCTTCGTCCCAGATCAGCTTTTCAGCGAAAGAAAGCGAAAGGCCGTGCTTGGCCAAGTTCAGCTTGTCTTTGTCAGGGTCAAAGATGAAACGCACCGCTTAATTGTAGCTACCAATATTCAGAAATCAAGAACAGCCGTGGATTGATGCCCCATAACGTTGGC
>CAJAVE010000163.1 GCA_903945325.1 uncultured beta proteobacterium
GAGCAAAGAGGGCGAATAGACAAATGCGAAAGGCACCAACGCCTTGCCCATCGACAACCGGAACGCGGTCATGCCGGTGCCCATGGGCTCACTGCGGGCAATGCCGGCTGCCGCAAAAGCGGCCAAGGCCACAGGAGGCGTCACGTCGGCCAGCACGCCGAAATAGCGATGCCGGTGCGTGCGCGGTGGCAGCACCAGGGCCGCAATGCGGTCGATCAGCTCCAGCGGCGCGAGGGTCAGCTCGTCTGCTTTGGCACCGCGCTTGTCACTGGCGGGTTCGCTGCGCTGCTTGGCGAAGCGGTACACCAGGGCGCCCCCTCTTTGCGCAGCCGCTCCAAGGCGGCACGGTCTTGGGCTTCAATACCTACACCCAGCATGGCAGAGGTCCTGACCAAGCCGGTGGCCATGGATGCCCTGGAGGCAACGCTGGCGCGCTGGCTGGTTGCAGGCGTTCCTCTTTGATAGGGCAATCATTCGACAGTGGAAAAGTGCCTATTTCTTGGCGAATGGCTGTGGTCGTGGTGTCGCGTCGGATGACGGTGGCAGGATAGGCATCGTGAAACTCGGCTGGTCGCCCGTGAGGGTTTTCAGGAACGCCACAACTTTGGCGTTCTCATCCTTGGTGAACTTTTTGCCCAATTGCAAACGGCCCATGGTGTCCACGGCCTCGCCCAGGGTATTGGCTGCGCCATCGTGGAAGTACGGGTAGGTCAAATCCACATTGCGTAGCGTTGGCACTTTAAAGTTGAACCGGTCAGCGTCTTTGCCGGTGACGGCCGAGCGTCCTTCTGCAGGGCTGTTGGCCTTGTAAGCCGACACGATACCCATCTTCTGGAAGGAGTTACCGCCGACGGCCTCGCCGTTGTGGCAGGCAATGCAACCGCTGTCTTTGAACAGTTTGTAACCAGCCAGCTCATCGCCGGTCAGCGCATCTTTCTTGCCCAGCAACCATTGGTCAAAGCGTGAGTTGGGCGTAACCAGGGTTTTTTCAAACTCGGCGATCGCCAGCGTAACCTGTTCGATGTCGACTTTGTCTTTACCAAAGACCTGCTTGAACTCACGTACATAGGCCGGAATGGACTCCAGAACGCCCAGTGCCAGCGTGTGGGTAAATGCCATTTCGCCGGGGTTGGCAATCGGGCCACCAGCTTGCGCCTTGAGGTCGGCCGCACGACCATCCCAGAACTGCGCCACATTCAGGCTGGAGTTCAGCACCGTGGGTGCGTTGATCGGACCTTGTTGCCATTGGTCGCCAATCGAGGTGGCGATGTTATCGGTACCACCCATGGACAGGTTGTGGCACGAATTGCACGAGATAAAGCCTGACTTGGACAGACGGGGATCAAAGTACAGCTTCTTACCCAACTCCACCATTCCCAGGTTGATGTTGGCTGGCGGTTTGATAGTCTGGATCGGCTCGTTGGCGGCGGCCCATGCCACGCAGGCGCCGGTTATTGCAAACGACACGGCAAACAATTTGAACTTGGTCATCACACACTCCTATTGGTTAAATAAAAACACTCCGAACAGGGCAAACTTTACGCTTGC
>CAJAVE010000164.1 GCA_903945325.1 uncultured beta proteobacterium
CACCGCGATGTTGTGCGACAAATGGGTACACAAGGTCGCTTCACGACGCCCATGATGCAGTTGCAAGACCCCAAGCAAACCAAGGTGCTGATCGTGACCCTGGCGGAGACAACGCCAGTGCTGGAGGCTGCCAATCTGCAAAGTGATTTACGTCGCGCAGGCATTGAACCCTGGGCCTGGGTGATCAACAACAGTGTGGCCGCCACCCACGTGACTTCACCACTGCTGCAACAACGTGCGCACAACGAACTGCGCGAGATTGAAGCCGTTTCCAACCGCCACGCGAAACGCTATGCGCTGGTGCCGCTATTGCAGGATGAGCCCATTGGCTTGCAGCGGCTGCAACTATTGTTAACCCAAGGAGTTTGAAGCATGAGTGCCCAGTGTGAAGTAACCGCCAAGCAGGCGGCAGGTGCACCGATGAGCGTGTTTGAGCGCTACTTGACGGTGTGGGTTTTCTTGTGCATCGTGGTGGGCATCGCCCTGGGGCAGTGGTTGCCGGGTGTGTTCCAGGCAGTTGGCCAGATGGAGATTGCCAAGGTCAATCTGCCGGTGGGCGTGTTGATCTGGGTGATGATCATTCCCATGCTGGTCAAGGTGGACTTTGGTGCCCTGGGCGAAGTGCGCCAGCACATCAAGGGCATTGGCGTCACGCTGTTCGTCAACTGGCTGGTCAAGCCGTTTTCGATGGCGCTGCTGGGCTGGATTTTCATCCGCCACTGGTTCGCGCCCATGCTGCCGCCGGACCAGTTGGACAGCTACATTGCCGGGCTCATATTGCTGGCCGCCGCACCGTGCACGGCCATGGTGTTTGTGTGGAGCCGCCTGACCGGCGGTGACCCACTGTTCACTCTATCGCAGGTGGCGCTGAATGACAGCATCATGGTGATTGCTTTTGCGCCGCTGGTGGGCCTGTTGCTGGGCATGTCAGCCATCATCGTGCCTTGGGATACGCTGCTGACTTCGGTGGTGCTCTACATCGTCATTCCCGTGATCCTGGCGCAGCTGTTGCGCAAGTCTTTGCTGGCCAAGGGCGAAGCGGCGTTCGAGGCCACCATGGCCAAGATCGGGCCGTGGTCCATTTCGGCCCTGCTGGTCACGCTGGTGCTGCTGTTTGCGTTTCAGGGTGAGGCGATTTTGAAGCAGCCGCTGGTGATTGCGCTGCTGGCCGTGCCGATTCTGATCCAGGTGTTCTTTAACTCGGCTTTGGCCTACTGGCTCAACCGCGCGGTGGGTGAAAAGCACAACATTGCGTGTCCGTCGGCGCTGATTGGCGCATCCAACTTCTTCGAGCTGGCCGTGGCGGCTGCCATCAGTTTGTTTGGCTTCAACTCGGGCGCTGCACTGGCCACCGTGGTCGGCGTGTTGATTGAAGTGCCGGTGATGTTGCTGGTGGTCTACATCGTCAACAACTCCAAGGGTTGGTACGAGCGTGGCGCAGCCGTCAAAGGAGCATGAACATGACCGACATCACGATTTACCACAACCCCGCATGCGGAACCTCGCGCAACACCCTGGCGCTGATCCGCAACAGCGGTGCCGAGCCTGATGTGATTGAGTATTTAAAGACACCGCCGGGCAAGGAACGTTTGCAACAGCTGCTGGCAGCCATGGGCATACCGGCCTGCGAGCTGTTGCGCCAAAAGGGCACGCCCTATGAAGAACTGGGTTTGGGCGACCCCAAGTGGACGGAAGACGAACTGGTGGACTTCATGGTGCAGCACCCCATTCTGATGAATCGACCAGTTGTCGTTACGCAACTGGGTGCAAAGCTCTGCCGCCCAAGCGAACTGGTATTGGACATACTGCCCGGCGAACAGAAGGGTGCCTTCAGCAAAGAAGATGGCGAAGCGGTCGTCAACGCACAGGGCCAGCGTATCTGACCATGAATAAGCTTCGTCGCACCATCGTGGCAGGTTTCCCGGGCCTGGGTGCTTTGGCTTTCATGGCCAGGCACGGGGAAGCGCTGGCGCAAACGTCGCCAGCGCTGTCACCTGCGGCCATGGAGGCAACTGCGCCGCCGTTGCCGGGCGTCGGAACCCTGCTGAGCTTGCCAGAGGTGGTACTGCTGGATGGCAGTGTTTTCAAACCGGCGCTGACGCGGAACCGGATCACGCTGGTGTACTGGTGGTCGAGCACCTGCCCGTTTTGCGCTCTGCAAAGCCCGGAGATTCAAAAGCTCTGGATCGCGCAGCAAAGCCAGGGCTGGCAGATGCTGGCCCTGTCGGTAGACAAACAGCCTGCCGACGCAGCGGCCTATCTGAAAAAGAAGGGATACACGTTTCCGACCGCATGGGTGAGCGCTGACGTGCACCGGGCTTTCCCGAAACCAAAGGGTCTGCCAATTACCCTGGTGTTGGGGCGGGATGGCAAGGTATTGCAAGCAGAGCGTGGCCAGATGTTTGCTGAAGAGGTTGAACAACTCGCGCGCTGGCATTGACGCTGATTAAAATCACTATGAGTTTGATAGCTGCTTGCGCAAATTCTGCGGGGGCTAGCGGCACTTTTTATACTTAAAAAAACCGGATCGGCCCATGAACAGCTTGCTTTCAAAACTGACTCTCGCGCTCACCGCTGTTTTGACCACCGTGCCCGCGTGGGCAGTCGATGTGGTCTTCAAGCCTGTAACGGATGGCGTGTACGCCTATGTTGGCGAGATCGAAGGGCGCAACTATGACAACGAAGGGCTCAACGCCAATATTGGCCTGGTGGTGACCAACTCCGGGGCGGTGCTGATTGACAGCGGGGCCACTTTTCAGTCGGCCCGCAAAATCCATGAGGCCGCCAGGAAGGTGACCAGCCAGCCCGTCAAGTGGGTCATCAACACCGGCGACCAGGACCACCGCTGGCTGGGCAATGGCTACTTCACAGCCCAGGGCATAGAAACCATCGCCCATGCCGCCGCGCAGGCCGACATGACGAAACGCTCTGGCGAGCACCTGGAAGGTCTCAAAGTCCTGAAGGAGCGGCTGGACGGCACGGTGCCGACGCTGCCCACCCGATTTATTGCAGACCAGGACACCCGTCTTGAGCTGGGCGGTACCGTGTTGGAACTGAAATACCGCAAGGGCGGCCACACGCCCGGCGACATGGTGGTGTGGTTGCCGCAAAAGAGCGTGCTGTTTGCGGGCGACGTGGTCTATGTGGACCGCGTGCTGGGACTGCACCCGGTCAGCAACACCCGCAACTGGCTGGAGTCTTTTGCCGTTGTTGACGCGCTCAGGCCCTGGACCATCGTGCCGGGCCATGGCAACGTGACCAACCTGCCCACGGCGCAGGCGCACACGCGCGACCTGTTGCTGGCCCTGCGTGCGCATATGAAGAAAGCGGTGGACGACGGGGTGGACCTGAGTGCCGCTGTGAAGAGCTTCAACGCCAAGCCATTTGCCACCCTGAAGCACGCTGACGTGTGGATTCCGCAGTTGGCAAACCAGACCTATCTGGAGATGGAGCGGGAGTAGTGCTATAGGTTTTATAGCTGCTTGCGCACGTCCCACGGGTGCTGGAGGCACTTTTCGTGGGCAGATTCAAGTACAAAGTGCAACGGAATGCAGTGTAAGTGGTCTCACAGGTAGGTTGTAGAACACCTCATGCGGTGTGCGATAGCCCAGGCACTTTCGAGGCCGGTGATTGAGCAGGTAC
>CAJAVE010000165.1 GCA_903945325.1 uncultured beta proteobacterium
CTCCACACGCTCCACCGACTTCATCACGCCCAAGAGCAAGATGTCGCTGACCTTCCGCAATGCCGCACTGACCTTGGCCCGCGAGCATGCATTTGCCCGCACGCTGGTGAACTCCGGTCGCCTCTCCGTGCCCGCCGTGTTGACGCACTCCAGCCTGAATACTCCAGACGGCTCCCCGTTCAGGGGTGACATGGTTCCGGGTGCCGCCATGGACGATGCGCCCATGCAGGAAAGCGCTGATGATTTCTGGTTGCTGGACCGCGTGGGCAACCAGTTCATGGCGCTCCTTGCGGTGGATGATCCGGCTCAATTAGACGCTGCGACGGTACGCGCCTGCAAGGCACTTGCCGAAGGCTCAATTCCAGTCGAAGTGGTGCTGGTGTCGCCCAAGGCGGGCGTCGCCCCGGAAGGCCTGCGCGTCTTTGTGGATAGCAAGAACCGCTTTGCTGAACGTTTCGATGCGCAGCCGGGTACCACCTACCTCATCCGCCCGGACCAACACGTGGCTGCGCGCTGGCGTGCCTTTGATGCGACTGCACTCAAGTTCGCCCTGGCCCGTGCAACCGGCAATATGCAATAAGGAGAAGCTCATGCCATTGAACCTGCTACCCAACCTGTCCGAACCAGGCAAACGCTACTTCCAGACCTTTACACCCGGCGATGATTTTTACGAGGCGCTGATCGAAACCCACAGGGATTTGACGGATGACCAGAGTGCCTTGGTAAACGCCAAGCTGGTACTGCTCCTGTCCAACCATGTTGGCGACCTCACCGTATTGCGCGAGGCGATGCAAATCGCGCGCCACGCCGTTTAAATACTTCTGGAGTTATCCCTGAAAGTTCACTATGTGGCCTATCGCTGCAAAGATGCCAAGCAGACGGTTGAGAGGTATCAAAAGCACCTGAAAAGTGTTCGTCAATCGTTTGGTAGAGCAGCGTGCGCGTAGGGTGGCGCGGGTTGTAGAGCTTGGGCTTGGCACCCGACTGCCCACCCACGTTCGGCTGCGAGTGCGCTTGCGTTGCTATCAGAGGAAAAACCAATTACTCCTGAATTTATAGCTGCATGTTTATATTCCACAAGGGCTGGGGCAAGCCGGATACTTTACCGGGCCTTGCGCCACCACCCTTTGGGCTCGGCGTCTATAAATCTTTGAGGGCTGCCTCTACATGTTCTGCGAACACGCTGGAGTCGGCCAGCGCGTTGGCATTCAACAATGCAAGTTTGACCAGAAACAGTTCCGCCTTACCCTGGCCGGCCTGGTCAATAGCTGTAGCAAGTTGGTCATAGACGGTTTCCAAGCCTGAAATGGTCAGCGCGTTGCCATCAAGGGCGGTACTAGGGACGCTATTTGCGTTTGTCATGAAGCTTTCTCCTTACTGGGGCAGGGCGGTGTTCAAGGCCGCTTGAAGTCGGGTGGCATCCAGGGTCACCCAACGGGCGCATACATGCTGGTCGGGACGCAACAGATAGGCCGCGCCACTCGCCTGCACACCGTAGCGCTGGCGGACATGGCCATCAGCATCGGTCAGTGTGGTATCTGCACCCGCCACCGGTTGCGCTGCACCCACAGCGACCAGTTTCAGCGGAACACCCCGTGCGCGAACGGTTGTAACCACCGCTTGCAGGGGATCGGGAATGGCAGCCTCATCGGTGAAATACAGCAAATTAAAACCACTACCGATGTGATCGAGCAAAAAGTCATCGGCCGCCAGACGCACGTTTTGCGGCGGCGCTCCGTGAGCCGGACCATCGATAAACTGGCCATTGTCATCCCCTGCGCAGTTGAGCATTGATTGAAGGTACGCATGCGGGCGCGAAGTGCGCCAGTGGTAGAGCGGACGCACAAATGCCTGGGTCAAAGACAGCGACAACACCGCGTCACGCAGAAGCCTGAAGCCTCTGCTGGGCGGTGCCATGAAACGGGTGCTCTTGCCCGCTTCTTCAATGATTTCGCGGGCCGCGCCCACGCGCTCGGCACTGTAATTGGCCAGCAGCTTCTCGCTGCCCAGACCCTTGACCACAAAGGCCAGGTGCCAGCCCAGCGACTGCGCATCCTGGAAGCCGGTGTTGGCGCCCCGCACGCCAAAGATCGGGAGCAGATGCGCTGCATCCCCGGTAAACAGCACACGGCCATGCCGATAGTCCGGCAGCGTCAGCGTGCGGGCGGAGTACACCGAACACCAATCCATTTCCCAAGGCGTCCCAGCGTGGCCAATCATGGCCAGTTGGGCGTCGATACGGGCCTTCAGCGAGCCGGGCTGGAGTGCATCTTCGGGGGTTTCGCCTGGTGGCAACTGGTAGTCCACACGCCAGATACCATGCGGCTCTCGGTGCATCAGGATGGTATTGCCAGGGTTCCACTCCGGGTCAAAGTAGGCCAGCCGCTCAGTTGGCAAGGGCAGGTCGATCCTGATGTCGGCAATCACAAAAAAGCCCTCGTACGAGGCGCCTTCCATCTGCAGATTCATCGCAGCGCGAATCTCTGAGCGCCCCCCGTCGGCAGCCACCAGCCAATCGGTATCGAGCACATAAGATCCCTCGGGAGTGTCCACGGTGACGTGGGCCACACGGTCATCCTGCTCGACCTGCACCACTTTATTGCCCCAGCGAAAGTCAATCAGCGGGTTGGCGGCGCAGGCCTCAAACAGGTATTCCTCCATGAACTGCTGCTGGATGTTGAGCATGGGGAAAAAGCGGTCA
>CAJAVE010000166.1 GCA_903945325.1 uncultured beta proteobacterium
CCCTTTTCCGCACTGACCTGAAGTGAGAGCTTTGCGGAAGGTTGCCAATCTGCGAATAGCTTTGCTTTGTCGCGCTGACGGTCAGCAAGCGTGGGCATGAAGACCGACGTAGGCAAAAATCCGTTGACCGCATCTGTCGGATTGCTGACCTCAATCACACCTTTGCCAGCGTTGGGCATTAGCCAATTGGATCCGTCACGCCGGCTGCGTGACACGCCAATCGATCCACTGAAACTCTCCGACATTCTGCGTCGCAACTCCGCACTGACGCTGGACTCGCGGGTGTTTTGGCGAAAGGCACTCACACCGAACACCTGACTGGAAGGGGTAAAGGAACCGCGGTCAATGGTTTCGACGTCTGCGCCAACGGTCCCTCGATAATCACTCGAAAACTGCCAATTTGCCTGCAGTTTCCCACGGATTTTGCGGTTCGGAAGATTGCGGTTCGTCCAAGTCATCGCAGTAGGTCCCGATCCCGCAAGGTTGTACACGGCAATGGGTGTTCGGTCATCACGATCGTCGTAACGCCAGTCCGCTAGCAGAGACAACTTGGGAACGGGGCGTGCGGTAAGCCCAAGACGGGCGTTCGTGGTGTGGACCTCTGCACCAAGGCTGGTGACGCCTGCGGGAACGCCCACGAAACCAAGTCCTTCGAAACTGTCGCGCTGGGTTGCACGCGCATAACCCAGTCTGAATGTGGCGCGGGTGGAATCCGAAAAACTATAAAGCCCACTCACATCGAATTGATGTGCCTGGTTGTCTGGTGCCAAAGCGATGCGCTGGCTCAAAACACCTTGCAACCCGTTACTGAGCGGCAGCAACCCACCGACAGAATTGTTCAGGCTACCCGGTATCGAGGGAGCTAAAGTTGCATTTTCATTGGCGTAAAAAGATCCGTAATAGCCAAGGTTAACGAGCAACTTATCCACCACATAGCTTAAGCGCGCCTCAATCTGGTTATGCGTAGCATTGATCGGCTCAGGAAGCAACAAAACCGCCGACCCGGTATTGATACCCGTGGATGGGCCGCACCCCGGTGCCACCGCACTCGGGCAAGACATGCCGATACCGAACAACCTGGAGCCTTCCTTCTTCTCGGTCTTCAAGCCGACTTCCATTTGCAGCGTCGGCGAGACCCACTTGATCAAGCCAACCGACATACCAGAGCGTTTGGTTTGCAGATCGAAATCAGAGCCCGTGCCAACTGGAACGCGGACCACCTGAGGCGATGTCGATCCTGACCCGACCATGCCGGAATTGATGGTGTTTGGGTCATAGCGAACCAGCTCACTGTAGTCTGCAGTGAACTTCCAGCTGCCAGGATCCCGCCAGGTCAAATTCGATTCACGGTTGACACCCAACAAGTCGTCACCTTTGAAATCAATCCAGTCCAACTTTTCATCGTCACGCAAGATATATTCAAAGCTGAGCAGTCCAGTCGCACCGGATCGATTGCGCAAGCCCTTGTACTGGTAAGGCAGTGCACGATCGGCCGACGTCCCACCAACGAAACCCACGCCGGCGTTGACCGTCGTTTCCTCGAACCGTTCCTGCGCATACACGGTGCCCAGTGCACTGCAAATTGCCAATGCCAGGACTGTACGGCGAAAACGAAGTTTTGAATTCAATTTGGTCATCGTTGCTCTCCCTGCGTCAACGCAACATCAGTTGCGGCGTCGGATTGGTGGCCGACGGATTGTTGGAGCCATGAACCTGCGTATGGCAATTCATGCAGCTGCGACCTTGCCACATATTCACGACGTTCTTGCCGTTGGCATTTGCGGTGATCAGTGCCGAAATTTGACCTGGAGCTGCGGCGCCAAACACCCCATTCTGCCCACCCAGCGCCCCCACTGCGCCGGCTACGTGCGGGGTATGGCACTGTTGACACAACATAGGCGGTCGGGCCTTCAACATGCCAGCAATCGTGCTTCCATGCGCCGTGTGACAATTCATGCAGTCATCGGAAACCGGTTCATGCTGGTGCACGAACGGGCCGCGCTTCTCGGCGTGGCAGGTATAGCAAGTGGCATTGATACTGTCACGTTTGACAAGCTTGGGTCCAGCAGACCCGTGAACATTGTGGCAATCGGAGCAGCCCATTTTCCCCTCGGTAACAGGATGGTGCGAAGGTCGATTGCTTTGGTCGCGTACGACTTTATGGCAGCTGTAACAAATCTCGGTTTGTATGACCTTGTTGAGCACTTTGTCACGGTTGGCGTGAACCTGGTGGCAGCTATCGCAGGCAACATCAGCAGCATGGTGCTGGCTGCCAACCCACATTGCCCGCTTTGCGTCTTTGTCATGGCAGGTTTGACAAACCCGGCTGCGTTGCGTTGCAGACGTCACGGTTGCCTTGCCTAGCTTGTTTCGAAAAGTCATGTCGGGACGGGGCCGAACGGCTTCCCCTTCGGGCTGATTCGAGTGTGATTCGCTCGCTCCATGGCAATCAATGCAGGTTGGTGCCTTCGAGGCTGCAACATCGGCCACCGACTGCCCAGACGATGCGACTTGGGTAATGCCCATGGTTGGTTTTTTGACCCGTTCTGCATGCACGCTTCTTCGCATATCAGGCAGATCGTCTTCATCATGACAGCTGACACATTCGGCCGACGCATCCTTGGGCGTGGCGGCCCAAGCCTGTCCAATCAGCCCAAACAAGCAAATCCCAAGCACCGCGATTGCGTTCTTCAATTGCATCTCACCCCCCTTTTTTCTCGGCCATGACGCTGAC
>CAJAVE010000167.1 GCA_903945325.1 uncultured beta proteobacterium
AATCGCCTGGCCAACGCCAGCGTCGACGGCCAAACCTACTACTGGCCCGCAGGTGAAAACCCCGCATCCAAACGCCATGCGCCCGCTGAGGTGGTGCGCCTGCTGGCCCCATTTGACCCACTGGTGTGGGACCGCCGCCGCTTTGAGCACCTGTGGGGCTGGGCCTACCGGTTTGAGGCATACACGCCCGCGCCAAAACGCGTGCGCGGCTACTACGCGCTGCCGTTGCTGTGGCACGACCAGGTAATCGGCTGGGGCAATGTGGCCGTGGTGGATGGCGCTTTACAAGCCGACCTGGGCTACGTGGCGGGAAAACCACCACGCAGCACGGATTACAACGCGGCGCTGGCCGACGAGCTGGACCGCCTGCGTGCGTTTCTGGCCGTGGCCGCCTAGGCGGCGGGCGTCAGGCGTACGTGACAGCACCCGTGGCGGCAACCGTGACGGATTTGCCGGTGGCAGCCACGTAGGTTTTTGACTTGATGGTGTCCACGAATACATATTCACCCTTTACCGAGGCCGAGGTAGCCGTCATCAGCAGGTAACCGCGACGAATCGCGTCCACGTAGTTGAGGTCATCCACCAAGCCCATTCCACTGCCATACACGCCAGGCGCTACGGCAGTGCCGTCCAGAGAACTGGCCAAGCCGCCCAGGCCCACACTTTCAAAGCCGGGGGATGTCACCGACGAACCGGCAAACTCCACTCCCACTTTCTCGCCTGCCAGGGTGGTGACGTTGGCAAACCAGGCGTTGTGGGAGTCGCCGGAGAGCGTGATCAATTTCTTGCCTTGCGCCTTGACGGTTTGCAGGATGGTTTCACGCTGGATCGGGTACCCATCCCACGCATCCAGGTTGTAGGGTAGGCGCGGGTTGGTGCTGGTGCTGACCAGCCCAGACTGGGTTGGCGTGCGGGCTGCCGCTGGCGTTGCTTTGGCCGTCAGGAAGTCGGAAATGGATTTCAGCACGGCCTGCTGATTGACCGCAGTGGGGCTCACCGTAGCCGTGGCTTGGGCTTGCAGCACATTGGCCGGGAACCACATGCGCGCCATGATGTCCTGGTTGCCCATGATCTGCCACGTGGCGGTCGACGCAGCCATGCCGGTGGTGAGCCAATTTTGTTGCGTGGTGCTCATCATGCGGTGGGTTGCGTCCGCGCCGCTGGTCAGCGCGTTTGCGTAGCGGCCAAGGCCGCCGTCGGCGTCACCGTAACCATCGTACTGTTTGTCGCGCCCCTCGATGCGCGTGTCCACCATGTGCAGCGTGAAAATGTTGCCAAAGTCGAAACGTCGGTAGATCTTCAGCAGATTGGCCGCGTCGGGTGTGCGGATGGGCATCCACTCGTGGTAGACGCGGGCCGCGATGGCCTTGCGTGTGGCCCAGGCACCCTGGGTCGCGCTGTTGTGGTTGTCTGCACCGTCCACCCATGCATTGTTGGCAAACTCGTGGTCGTCCCACACGGTGATCCAGGGCATGGCTGCGTGCAAGGCCTGCAGGCTGGGATCAGAGCGGTACAGGGCGTAGCGGGTGCGGTAGTCGTCCAGGCTGACAATGTCGTTAGCCGGTGCCGTCACGCGGCCCAGTGCCACGCCATCGGTATTGCCAAATTTGGCCGGGTCCGAGCCGTATTCGTAGATGTAGTCACCCAGATGAATGGCGTACTGAGCGCCCGATTTGGCGGCGGCGTCATAGGCATTGAAGTAACCGGCTGAATACAGGGTGCACGAGAAGACGGCGAATTTCACGCTGGTAGCACTTGCTGCGGGCAGTGTGCGGGTGGTCCCCACGGGCGACGGATTGCGGTACTGGTCCAGAAAACGGTAGTAGTAGGTGTTGCCCGCTGCAAGCCCCGTTGCGTCGACTTTGTTGGTGAACGCAGTGTCAGCGGTAGAGGTTGTGCTGCCGGTGGCCACAATGGTGTCAAACGAACTGCTGGTGCTGACCTGCCAGGTCAACGGCACACTTTCGTTTGAATTGGGAGTTTTGGCATGGGTCCACAGCATGATGCGGTCGGTTAACGGGTCACCGCTGGCCACACCGTAGCGGTATTCGGTGGCTACGGCGCTACCGCCGCCGCACGCCACCAGGGCGGTACCAGTGGTGGAAATGGCGGCGACAGCGCCCGCTGATCGAATGAGAAAATTGCGACGGTCTTTTGGCAACAGCGACATGGTTTTGGGCTCCAGTAAAGCCTCGCATTGGAAACCATGAATATGACCCTACTGTGAAACTCTCATCCAGCTGGCCTTGCATAAGCTCAGGTCCCCTCCGCAATCTGCCAAAGATCAGCCCTGCGATACTGGGTCGGACACGAATGACTGGCGTTGCAGGCTTTTTGGAGGGATCAGTGAAATCTGCGAGTGAAAGTTTGTTTGACGAGGCCTACTACCAGCGCTTCTATTTCAATAAAAAAACCAGCGTGGTCGACCCGGCACATGTCGATCGGCTGGGTGCGTTTGTATGCAGCTATCTGCAGTTCGTACGGGTGCCCGTGCGGCGCGTGCTGGATGTGGGCTGCGGCATCGGGCTGTGGCGCAATGTGATCAAGCAGCACTACCCGCACGCCCAGTTTCACGGCGTGGAATACAGCGAATACCTCTGCGGGCGCTTTGGCTGGGAGCGCGGATCGGTGGTCGATTACAAGGCCAAGAGCCCTTTCGACCTGGTGATCTGCCAGGGTGTGCTGCCCTATCTGTCCGAAACGGATTTAAAAATCGCCCTGCGCAACCTGGGGCAACTGTGCAGCGGCGCGCTGTATGTGGAAGCCGTTACCCGCGAAGACTGGGACCAGGAAATTCTGGACGAAACGTTGACCGACCCCCGCCTGTTCAAACACCCTGCTACTTTGTACCGAAGCGGTCTGTCAAAGCAGTTCACCGAGCTCGGCGGTGGCGTGTGGCTGAGTCGCCAGTCAGATCTGCCCCTGTTTGCGCTGGAGCACATCGACAGCCGCAGTGCGAAGCCCTGAATGGCACCTGACGCCAGACCTCATGCTCTGCCTCACGCCGTATCCCGCCTGCGCGCGGCGCGTCTGGCGCGCAGTTCCAAACCCTTTCTTGCCCGGGGCGGGCCGCACGGTGAACGCTGCGCGGGCTGCCGCCTGGTGCCCAGCCACTGCCTGTGCAGCCTGCGCCCCATGGTGCCCACTCAAGCCGGTGTCTGCCTGATCATGGCCGATATCGAGCCGCTCAAGCCCAGCAACACGGGATGGCTGATTGCCGATGTGGTGGCCGACACGGCGGCCTTTGGCTGGACCCGCACGTCGGCAGACCCCACCCTCTTGGCCATGCTGGCCGACCCGCAGTGGCAGCCGTACCTGGTGTTTCCGGGGGAGTTTGTGGCCCCTGAGCGGGTGGTGACTAGGCTAATCGCCTGTAATAGAGCGACACAACCCGCCGCAGGGCCGCCCCAAGGCGGGTTAGCCCCCTCGGGGGGCCACGACCCGCGCAGCGGCGGAGCGTGGGGGCAATCAGCCAAGCGTCCACTTTTTGTGCTGTTGGATGCCACCTGGCCCGAGGCGCGCAAAATGTTCCGCAAAAGCCCCTATCTCAACCACTTGCCGGTGCTGAGTTTGGAGTCGGAGCACATTTCACGCTACCGCCTGCGCCGCTCCCGGCGCGACGACCACTTTTGCACATCCGAGGTGGCGGCCCTGTGCCTGGACCTGGCCGGTGAGACCTTGGCGTCACAGACGCTGGAGGCGTATCTGGATGTATTCACCCACCACTATCTGCGGGCCAAAAACCAGCTGCCGGTTGACGGGGGGGATGCGGCACATATGCGTTTGCAGGCTTTGCGGCTGCCGGGCGGGGCGACAATCAACCCATCACTTTAAGTACAGCACCATGACTGCAGACAAAACCCCACCGATCGAAATCAAAACTGCGGACATGTGCGAGTCCTGCCTGGGAGTCCAGCAACACTGGCGCAAAGCCAAGGGGCACCCCGAGTTGATGCAGGGCACCCACCGCAACGTCGCGCACCGGCACGGGTCGGTCACCATCACCAAGTACCGCTGCGAGCGCTGCGGAACGGTGTGGGAATATGAAAACAACAAGGTCAACCGGCAGGCTGGCTGGTCAGTGCTGGTGCGATAGGACTTGTAAAAAAAGGTAAGCGCGGTCAACAAGGGCAGGCACACGCCGTTGCATAGACACGCGCAGGCAAAAACCGGTGCGGGCTTAAAACGGTCGGAGCCTATGCGACTGTTGTTGTACGAGACACAACATGTTTTTCAAACGTTTTCAGGCCTTGGCGGCCTTGGCAGTCACCATAGGCTTTGCCGGTGCAGTGCACGCGCAGAGCTACAGCAATATCACGGTTGGCGGTGCGTTTGCGCCAGGCGTGTATGGACAGGTCTCGCTGGGGAACAACCCGCCACCACCGGTGTGGAATGCGCAGCCTGTCATTTACCGCCAGGTATTTCGCCGCGCACCGCCGATATACCTGCATGTTGCCCAACACGAGTACCGCAACTGGGGACGGCACTGCGCCCGCTACGGCGCCTGCGGACGTCCGGTGCACTTTGTGCGGGTGGAGCAGAACAACCGCTGGTGGGAGCACCGCGGTGAACACCTTCGCAGTCCGGGCTACTATCGCCAACCCGAAGCGTATGCCTATAGGCAGCGCAATGAGCGCCAAGGAGAATACCGTCACAACCGCCGGGACGATCCATACAACAACCCGCGGCTTCCGCACCAGGATAACCGCCACAGCGAGCGCTGATACTGCGCATTGCGGGCACAATGCCGTTGTTCGCAACGTGCAAAGCGCCCACCATGAAACCACCTCCCAGACTGCAATCCCTTATTGAAGAAGGCCTGATCGATACGGTGGTTCGCCAGCTGATGAGTGGCAAGGAGGCCATGGTCTTTGTGGTGCGCACGGGCGACGAAACGCGCTGCGCCAAGATCTACAAAGAGGCCACCCACCGCAGCTTTCGCCAGGCGGTGGACTACACCGAAAACCGCAAGGTCAAAAACTCGCGCTCGGCACGCGCCATGGCCAAGGGCAGCCGCTTTGGCCGGCAAGAGCAGGAAGCCGCGTGGCAAAGCGCCGAGGTGGATGCGCTCTACCGCCTGGCCGCCGCCGGTGTGCGCGTGCCCCAGCCCTACAACTTTCATGACGGCGTGCTGCTGATGGAACTGGTGACCGACGCCCACGGCGACGCCGCGCCGCGCCTGAACGACGTGGCATTCACCCCCGAGCAGGCGTTGGCCCATCACGCCACGCTGATTGCCGAGGTGGTGCGCATGCTGTGTGCCGGCGTGGTGCACGGAGACTTGTCCGAGTTCAACATCCTGCTGGCGCACACGCCGGGGGTCGACGGTGCCGAGGGTGGGGATGAGCCCGTCATCATCGACCTGCCCCAGGCTGTGGATGCGGCGGGCAACAACCACGCCCAGCGCATGCTGCTGCGCGATGTAAACAATCTGCGTGACTTCTTTGGCCAGTTTGCGCCAGCATTGCTGGCCACGGACTACGGCCCAGAGATCTGGAGTCTGTACCAGGG
>CAJAVE010000168.1 GCA_903945325.1 uncultured beta proteobacterium
CAGCCCATGGCCACGCTGATGAACAACTTTGTGGGCGACGGCAATGGCTACGTTGGCAACCCCAACCTGAAGCCCGAAGTGGCCCACACGCTCAGCGCCAGTGGCGACTGGCATGACGCCGCGCAAAAAGAGTGGGGCCTCAAGGCAACGGTCTACCTCACGGATGTGCAGGATTACGTTGATGCCCAGCGCTGCAACTTTGGGCAGTGCGGCGGTGTGGCCAACCTAAGCGCCACGACCGGGTTTGTCAACCTGCAATACGTCAACCAGTCCGCGCGGCTGCATGGGCTGGACCTGTCCGGCAACCTGCTGCTGGGCGCCAGCGCAGAGCTTGGCAGCTTCACGGCGCGCGGTGTGTTCAGCTTTGTGCGTGGCACCAACCAGACGACCGGCGATAACCTTTACAACAGCATGCCGCTCAACGCCAAGCTCGCGCTCGAACAGCGCGTGGGCGAATGGACCAACACGGTTGAGATGCAACTGGTGGGCGCCAAGACCCAGGTGTCGCAAGTCCGCAATGAAGTGGCCACCGCAGGCTACGGGCTGCTCAACGTGCGTAGCAGTTACGAATGGAAGCAACTGCGCCTGGACGTAGGTGTGGAGAACCTGCTCAACCGCTTCTACGCGCAGCCCTTGGGCGGCGCCTATCTGGGTCAGGGCGCAGCCATGACCAGCCTGGGCATTCCGTGGGGCACGGTGGTGCCCGGTCCAGGCCGCTCGGTAAACATGGCCCTGAGCCTGCGCTTTTAAGTCAGCCCATCAGCTCTCACACGCAATCCTTCTTGTTGTAGAAAACTATGCATAACCCCATCAAGCTCTCCAGGGCCGTGATCCTCCTGGCCGTCGCCACCAGCGCTTGGCTCACTGGCTGCGGCGGCGGCAGTGACGGCCCGGCCATCAAGGCCATGGCCCAGAGCATTCGCTTTGGTGCGGCGCCCTCGCTGGCATTGAACGGCACGGCCACGGTCGTTGCCATTGCCAGTAGCGGTTTGCCCGTGACCTATACCAGTGCCACGCCCACCGTCTGCAGCGTTCACGCCAGTACGGGCGCGGTCAAGGATCTGGCGGCCGGCACCTGCACCATTGCAGCGGACCAAGCGGGCGACGACAACTTTGCCCCTGCGGGGCAAGCCACGCAAAGCGTTCAGGTTCTGGTCAACCCAGCGCAGACCATGCAGTTTGGCCCGGCCCCGGCGCTCAGCCTATACGGCACCGCCAGCATCACGGCCAGCGCCACCTCCGGGCTCCTGGTGCGTTACAGCAGCCTCACGCCTGGCATTTGCACAGTGAATGCAGTCACTGGCGTGGTGACAGGCATTGCTGTGGGCAACTGCACCATTGCGGCCGATCAGGCAGGTGACGCGAGCTACAACGCCGCGACGCAGGTGACTCAGACCTTTCCCGTGACCGATGCCGGGCCGGCCGCCGCACCGGGCGTACCCACGGGTGTGAAGGCTGCACTGGGAAGCACCCCCAACAGCGTGGTGGTCAGCTTTGTGGGTCCGGCGTCCAGTGGTGGCAGCCCCGTTACCGGCTACACCGTGGTGTCCACTCCGGCTGGCATCACGGCAGCCGGCCCTGCGTCCCCGATCACCGTGAACTGCCCGACCAGTTGCAGCGGCTATGCGTTTACCGTGCTGGCTAGTAACGGCGTGGGCAAGGGCGCACCATCGGCTGGCGTTGACATCCTGACTAGCTACCAGGTCAAGGCCACGTTCTTTGAACCCGACACCCAGCCCAATGACACCATCTTCACCGGCAGCTTCACGCTGAACTCCACACGGCAAACGGTATCCGGCCTGACGGGGTTGCTGACCGAATCCATGACCGGCCCGCCCATGCTCACCGTGCCTCTTACCTACCAGTTGTCCGTCGTCAACGACGGTCAGAGCGGACTGTTGGTCACCAGCTTTGCGTTGAACACGGTCAACACTTTCTCTGAGGGCGGATTCGCCGCCGGTTCCGAGGGTATCTACTATGGCTGGCCCACGGCCAAGCATCCCGGAGCGCCCGGCGGCGTTGGCAATGCCTATGTGACCGTTTTCGTCAATTTAGCGAACCCGCTTGCCGCATTGACGCCAGTCCAAATCAACAAGCTGGTCTACGCGGACTGTGCACCTGGCGGAATGATGGGCGACACGTGCATGACCGGCTATTGGGGCCGCGGCACGATGGGTGGCTACCCGGTTTCGCAGACCATCACGCTGCCATAGGCCAAGCACGCCGTTGCATTGTCACTCTGTCCATGCGCCTGACTCCTAGCATCGCACCACTGCACCGCCCCTGGGCGGTGTGGCTTGCGCTGTGTATCGCGCTGGTGATGGCCTTGGCCCCCACGGTGTCGCATGCCCTGGCCTGGAGCCAGGCCGGTAGCGGGTATCTCATCGAGATCTGCACCGCCACCGGCCCCCGCATGGTGCCTGCCGATACCGCCCCCTCATCAGCCGATTCCCCAACCGGGCAGGAATCGGCCGTGTCGCTCTCGCATTGCCCGTTTTGCCTGCACACAGCAGACCGTGTCGTTCCACCACCCCATCCCGTTGCTTACCTCTTCTTGGATATGGGTGGAGAGCGGGGAACCACGATCTGGCAGGCGTTTTTCTTCTTCACGCACTCTGCAATTGTGCCGCCACCGCGCGGGCCGCCTGCGGCTTCATGAGCGATTGAAGTCACGGCGCCCTGCGGCGCTTTGATTAGCCGCTGAACATGCGCGCTGGGTCAGCGTGTCATGGACAACCACCCAAGGCAAGGAGTAACACCATGAAGAGCTATGAATCTGCGCGTCAAGTCGACGCCTACCGGCATTCTGCCAAATACCTTCGTACCCGCCGTGACGCCAGTTTTGCCAAAGGCATGCTGGAGCAGAGCGTGGCACTGTTTCTGGTCGGTGAGTCCGAAGCCGCGCGCCTGATTCTTCGCGATCTGGTAACTGCCACGGTCGGCTTTGAAGAACTGGCGGTCCTGACCAACCGCTCTGTCAAGAGTTTGCGTGCGATGCTGACCAGCAATGGCAAGCCAGGCATGGATGCGTTGTCATCCATTATTCAGGTGCTTCGGGGTTCCCTCGATGTGAGTCTGGAGGTGCGGGTAGCTGATGTAGTTGGCAAGGCACAGAAAGCTATAAGTGTCAGCAACACCATGTCCATTCTGGCGTCGCCCGACTACCGACAGTGTGGTACCGCCGTACCTGACATGGGTCGCGCGCGCTAGTTGAGGATTTGAGCTTCAAGTTCTGATCGTTTCCTGAACCACGCCATGGACATGCGCCACCGCGCAACCCCACTGCACCGCCCCTGGGCGGCGTGGCTTGCGCTGTTCGTTGCGCTGGTCATGGCGCTGGCACCCACGCTGTCGCATGCCCTGGCGTGGAGCCAGAGCAGCAGCGGCAACTTCGTCGAAATCTGCACCGCCACCGGACCGCGCCTGGTGGCCGCAGATTCCGCCCCCACGTCAGCTGATTCCCCAGCCGGGCAGGAATCGGCGTTGTCGCTCTCGCATTGCCCGTTTTGCCTGCACATAGCAGACCGTTGCGCTCCTCCGCCCAACCCGTTGCCTTACCTCTTCCAGGTTCACGGCGGACAGCAGGAGGCTACTGTCTGGCGATCTCCTTTCTTCTTCACGCACTTCGCGTTTGCTCCGCCACCGCGCGGACCCCCTCGCGCTGTTTGATGCGCTGAGTGCATGCAAGACCGTGGGCGACTGCCCAACGGCCCATTGCGTCTTTCACGTCCTATCCCTTCCTTTCAGTTCAGGCGTTGCCTCAAGTTCTTTTAACCCATCCCAAGACTCTTCAAATGAAACAAAACAAGACCCTCATTGCAGCAGCCATCACGGCGTTGGTCGCCACCAACGCGTGGACGCAGACCGCTACATCCTCCGCGCAGACCATGCGCCAGATCACAGTGACCGGTTCCACCATTGACGACCGCTTTGGCGACAGCGCCCGCGAGCCGTCCAGCACGGTCAACCTCTCAGGTCGGCAAATCGAGGAGCAGCACGTTGACAACCTGGTTCAGGTGCTCAAGGCGATACCTGGCATCACGGTGGACACATCAGGTGGCGATGAATTAAAAATCAAATTCCGCGGCGTGGAAAATCAGCGCTACATGGGCGAAAAGCCGGGTGTGGCCATCGTGATTGATGGCGTTCCAGTGTTTGAGCGCACAGGCAAAGTCAACATCAACCTAGACAACATCGACAGCATCAAGGTCGTCAAGGGCGGTGCTTCCTATCTCTTCGGAGAAGACGCATTGGCCGGTGCGGTCATCATCACCACCAAGCGCGGCGCAACGAACAAAGGGGTGTCACTGGAGAGTGATGTGGGGTCTTTCGGCTATCAACGCCAACTGGCACGGGTGGGATACGCCAGCGATGAATGGTCGGGGCATTTTCAAGTGTCCAGCCGGAAGGCCGACGACTACCACTTCCAGTCCAACTATTCGGGCAAGGCTGCTACCGGAAACCTGCGCTGGCTACTCAACTCCCACTCCGATCTGACCCTGGGAGTTGAGAAGGAAACACGCTTTCGCGACAAGCATGGCGTGGTGACCGGCGTCACTCAGGCCGACCAGGACCCCCAGGGCGTCTATGGCCGCGACTATGCACGCCACTTCGATGTCGACCTGAGACGCATGAACCTGACCTACTCCAATGACATTTCCGAAAAGAGCAATTTACTGGCGCTGGTGTACCAGTACACGGACCACACCGTGTACTGGTCGGCACCTCAGCGGTTTTCTTCGACCGGAGCGGCAGTGACCAGCTCGGATGCCTACACCACGCTCAACGATTACGACCAGACCCAGCGCGGTTTCAAGACAGAATTTCGCACGGCAGAGGGGCCAGTCGGACTGATGGGAGGGGTGGAGATCAAACGCAACCAGTATCTCAATCTGACCAGTGCCAAGGTCAGCTACCGCAACAGCCCGGCACCACCCACAACCCTGATTGGCTCCATCTTTGGAGATGATGACACCCGTGAGGCAGTGCAAGCGTTCTATGGTGAGGTCAAGTGGAGCCCGCTCGACAACTGGACGTTGACCGGCAACGCCCGCCACGACCAGATCAAGCTGGACTACTTTGCCAAGCCGGTATCGGGCAACGGCAACGTCACCATCCAGGAGAGCAAGACATTTGACGCCAATAGCCTGCGCATTGGCTTGGCCTGGACTGGGCAAAAAGACACCACTTGGTTTGGCAACCTTTCGACTGGCTTTCGGGCACCCTCGGTGGACCAGCTGTACCGCGGCAGCCAAAGCCCAACCAGCAGCGTGGCCAACAACCCCAATCTGAAACCCGAGCAAGCTGTCACCGTTGAGCTAGGCATGCGAAAAGCCTTTGTCTTGATGCAACGCAACGCACAAGTGGAAGCCACGTTGTTCGATATTGACCGTAAGGATTTCATTCTGGACACCAATGGCCAGTACTCCAGCAGCAATGCGGCCAACATCGCACGCTTTGAGAACATTGGCGGCGCGCGATCTCGCGGGCTGGAGCTGGCACTGAAGTCATCGGTGTCGGATGCGCTGAGCTGGGATGTGGCCTACACCTACCTCGACTCCACTTTTACGCAGTACGACAAGTTCCTGCAGGCACTGGGCAATCCGCGGGGTGTTCTGGTTGGCAGCACCGCCGCTTGCACGATTGGTAACGCAGCCTTCAGCTGGAACAGCTGTTACCAACTTGCACCCTATAACAATACCGGCAACAAGGTTCCACGGGTGCCACCGCACACGCTTAACCTGCGCACGGCCTGGAAGCCTGCTCAGGGCTGGAAAGTCACAGGTGAAGTCGATTACCGCGCGACTGCTTACGCCGATGAAATCAACCAGGAAAAGTGGCCTGAACGCACCGTCTTCAACCTGACGGTCGACTACGGAACCAAAGTTTCCTGGTTGGGTGGCAACACCCTGACCGCCTTTGTGCGCGTGGACAACGTGTTTGCCACCAAGTACTACACCAGTGCGCGTGGCACCAATGACTCGCAGAGTTACGCGACGGCCTTTAAGTACGACGGCAAGTACACCGCCGAGGACATGTCCATCACCGTTGACCCGGGCCGCGTCTGGCGCGCCGGATTGACCTTGCGGTTCTGAGGAGGCATGTGATGCAAGGTTTGCGCCCCATCGTCGAATTTGCGGTCTTCGGCGTGCTGATGCTGCTTAGCGTGGCCTCGGTGGCCATCGCTTTGGAGCGGCTGCGCTTCTACCGGCAGGTGGATGCACGGCTGTACGCCAGCCGTGCGCGGCTGGAAAGCGACCTCACCCGGCGCCTCAACGTTATCAGCACGGTGGCATCCAACTCGCCCTACATCGGGCTGCTCGGTACCGTGCTGGGCATCATGCTGACCTTTCAAACCCTGGGCGCCACCGGTGAGATGGACGTCAAGTCCATCATGACCGGGCTGGCCCTGGCGCTCAAGGCTACTGCCGCGGGCATCGTGGTGGCGATCCCGTGTGTTGCGTTGAACAACGTGCTGCGCAGGCGGGTTCGCGAGCGGCTGACCGACTTTGACGAAGCCCACGGTGGCTAGCGACATGACTGAAGAAATTGACGAAATTAACGTCGTGCCGCTGGTGGACGTGATGCTGGTCCTGCTGACGATTGTGCTGACGACGGCCACCTTCGTCGTCAATGGACGCATTCCGGTCAATCTGGCGGCTTCGAAGTCGGCGCAGGCGGCACAGGTCGCGCCCCTGGTTTTGACGCTGACACATGAGCGGGTCTTGTTGCTCAATGATGCGCCGATAGCGTTGGGCCAAGGGCCGGGCAGCCTGTCCATGGCACTGGAACACCACCCGCGCAGCACCCCGGTCGTGGTGCGCGCCGATGGTCGGCTGGCATTGACAGCGTTCGTGGAACTGGTGGACCAGGTCAAGGCCATGGGCTTTACCCAAGTCAGCCTGGAGGTCAAGCGGGCATGAATCTCATCCACTCGGCGTCTGGTAAAGCCGCGACCTTCGACTGGGCGCTGTCGCTTGGGTTGCACATCTTGCTGTTGGTGGGTGTGGGTTGGGGTGTTTCCCACAGCACGCTATCAAGCGGAGTGCATGTGCCATTGGATCTATCGGTCAGCTGGGTTGCGCCCGAAGTGCCAAATCCCCCGCCACAGACCAAGCCGGTGGTGCCCGTGGTACAGCCCAGTCGCACGCCAGTGCCTGCCGTTGTCAAACGCGAGGTAGCGCCAAACCCGGTGGCTGCGCCCGATGTGGTGGTGGCTTCGGCGCCGGTAGTGGTTCCGCCAACCCAACCCCCTGCACAGGCGCAACCCGTAGCGAAGGCCGCACCAGTAGCCACTGCGGCACCGACAGCGCCGACCAAAGTGGACGAGCAACCGCGCTGGCACAGCCATCTCGAAGCCATGCTTATCCAGCACAAGCACTACCCAACGGTTGCCCGGCGCATGCGCCAGGAGGGCATCGTGACCGTCGAAGCGCATTTTTCGCCACAGGGTGACGTGGTGCGCTGCATGGTCGCCATTAGCTCCGGCTTCAAGGCGCTGGATGAGGCCGCATTGCAACTGGTGCGCCAGGCGGCCGAGGTGACGCGGCTCCAGAACCAGCCGGGGCGCATGGCCGAGCTGCGCATACCCATCGTTTACCAATTGAAGGACTCCTGAGATGAAACGCTATTTGCTGTGTTTGATGCTGGCGCTGGTCAGCTTCGGGGCCGCGTCAGCGGACAAAGTGGCGATTCTGTCCACCAAATTTGTGCTGGAGCGCAAGTTCAAGCTGATGGAGGCAGTGGCCAGGGAGCAGGGCATTGAACTGGTCTGGACGCAGGTGGACGCCGAAGGCGAAGCCGGCGTGAAGCGGGTGCTTTCCGGGGCACGCATCGTTGTGCTGGATGCCCCCCGCAGCGATGACACGGCGCTGATCAACAGTGTTGCGGGCAAGGTGATGCGCGAGATGGCGCTACCCACGGCCAGCATCAACGTGATGAGCCCGCCCACCCGCTTGCGTGCCATCAACATGGACAAGGACCAGGCCCAGCGTGTGTTTGACTACTACGTGGGGGGCACCCGCGTGAACCAGGAGCGGCTGTTTCAATACCTGCGTGCCGTCATCAATGGTGGCGATCTGGCCTCGATTGCGCCACCCGTCGCCTTGCCAAACGGGGGGATCTATCACCCGTCCTATGACAAATTGGTGTTTGACACGCTACCCGCGTACCTGAGCTGGTGGGAGCAGAAAACCGGACGTAAGTGGGGCCAGGCGCCCGTCGTTGGCGTAGAGACATCGTCCAGCTACATCTCCGATGGCCAGTTGCGCATGCTCGACGAGCTGGCGCTGGCGATTGAAAAGTCCGGCGCATTGCCGGTGATGTTTTACCGCGGCTCGCGGGTGGCGCGCGCCCGCACCGAGGCCGTTGCAGCGGCCAGTAGTCGCCCGGCGGCGGCTGCTGGTCGCCCCTCAGCGGGCGCGGATGACCCCAGCGGTTTTCCCAACCCCAAAGAAACCAAGACGGTCGCGGTCGATGAGCCGCTGATCACCCTAAACGGCAAGCACATCCTGCACGTGCTTCTCGTCAACACGTTCTTGGGCTCCAACCCCGATGCGCGCAAGGCCTGGCACCAGGCCATGGGGATACCCGCCATCAACGTACTGTCGTACCGCAGCGGCACGCGTGCTGATTACCTGAAAGACATGGTGGGCGTGAACAGCTTCTACCTGCCGTTCACGCTCACCAATGCGGAATACATGGGTCTGCAGGACCCGGTGGTGTTCACCGCCAACGAAGGCGGTGAACTGGTGCCCATGCCCGAGCAGATGAACATGCTGGTGGGCAAGGCGCTTAACCTGGCACGGCTGCAAACCATGTCCAATGCAGACAAGCAAGTCGCCTTGTTTTTCTGGAACCACCCACCCGGTGAAAAAAACCAGGGTGCTTCCAATCTCAACGTCCCCCGCTCGATTGAATACCTGGTAGACCGGCTCAAGGCGGAAGGCTATGCATTTGATGCCACCACCGAGAAAGACATCATCAATGCCGTGGCGCAAATGCTCAGACCCAACTACCGAGCCGGCACGTTGCCCGAGCTGATGAAAACGCAGCATTGGGATTTCCTGCCGGTGGCCGACTACAAGCGCTGGTATGCCACGTTGCCGGTGGCCATCCGGGACAGCGTGGAAAAGTTCTGGGGGCCGCCCGAAAAGAGCTACTGGATTGCGAAGAAGAACGGTGTTACTGGATTCGTCATTCCACGCATGAAGCTGGGCAAGTTGCTGGTGATGCCCCAGCCCAGCCGCGGCGAGAGCGCCGCCAGCCACCACGACGAAAAAAAGCTCTTCCACGATGTCAAGGTGCCGCTGAACCATTTCTACATGGCGTCCTACCTGTGGGTGCGCGAGCAGTACAAGGCCGATGCCATCGTGCACTTTGGAACCCACGGCAGCCAGGAGTGGACGCCCGGCAAGGAGCGTGGCTTGTGGGCCTATGACGATCCCAATATTCTGGTGGGCAATACGCCCATTGTTTACCCCTACATCGTGGACAACATTTCCGAGGCCATCCACGTCAAGCGCCGAGGGCGTGGCGTTATCGTCAGCCACCAGACGCCCGCCTTCGCGCCCGCAGGTTTGTCGGATGACTTTGTGAAGATCAACGACCTGATGCGCGAATACCAGTCGCTGGACAGTGGGCTGGTCAAGGAGAGCAACAAGAAGCTCATCATCGAGCAGGCCGTGAAGATGAACATCCACAAGGACCTGAAGGTCAAGGTGGCCGACCTGGAGCGCAACTTTGACAGCTTCATGCGCGATGTCGAGGACTATCTGGAAGACCTGGGAGCGGCCATGCAGCCGTTGGGCCTGCACACCGTGGGCAAAGATGCCGAGCGTGGGCACCTGATCAGCAACGTGATGCAGATGCTGGGTCAACCCTTGTATGAGCGCACCGGCTTCAAGAGCGCCAAGGCCGCCTTCAAGGGTGACTACAAGCAGCTTCAGCAAACCAAACCGTACCGGTTTGTGGAGGACTATGTTTTTGCCGACAAGCCCGTCAGCGAGTTGACCGATCCGCAGTTGCGCGCACTGGCTATCAAGGGGCGCAAGTTTCTGGTGGACCTCAGCGCGGCGTGGGAAATCGAAGGCATCAGCCAGGGCCTGGCAGCGAGGTGGATCGATCCATCCTACGGTGGTGACCCGATTCGCAACCCCGACGCGCTGCATACCGGGCGCAATATGTACGGCTTCGACCCCTCGCGCGTACCCACGCGGGCAGCCTTTGACGCCGGCAAGGTATCGGTGGAGCAACTGATTGCCGAATACCAGCGCACCCATGGCAAGTTCCCGGAGAAGCTGGCGTTTACCATGTGGAGCAGCGAGACCATGCGCCACCTGGGCATGCTGGAGGCGCAAATCCTGTATGCCATGGGTGTTAAACCGCAGTGGGACGAGGGTGGACGTGTCATTGGCATGGAGGTCATTCCGATGGCGCAACTGGGTCGCCCACGCATCGATGCCGTCATTTCATTGACCGGGCTATACCGTGACCAGTTTCCCAACGTGATGGAGCGCTTTAACGAAGCGATTGGCATGCTGGCCGGTTTGAAGGAAAGTGACAGCCAGAACTTTATCAAGGCCAACACCCAGCGCATCAAGACCGCATTGCTGGCCAAGGGCGTCAAGCCCGAGGTGGCAAACGAATACGCACTGACGCGCATCTTTGGCAACGAGAGCGGCGACTACAGCACCAAGCTAACCGATGCA
>CAJAVE010000169.1 GCA_903945325.1 uncultured beta proteobacterium
GCTCGACCTGATCGGTGTGTATGACTTCCAGCGCATGAACCAGGTGATCATCGCCTACCATGCGGTGTGCCATGGTGAGGTGCGTTTGTCGCCTGAGTTGGTGGATTACCGCCTCTACGCTCCGCAGAGTGTGAAATGCTGGCCCGCCGGAACCGGTTACGCGTTGGCCGACTGGCTGAAGTCGCGCGGTCATACGCCCAGTTTTATTGAATTTCCCAAGCGGGATTAGTCCAATTCGTACCCGACTGGATGTTGTTGACAGAGTTACCAAGGAATCGCTATGCAAGCCGACAAAGAAATTGATACCAAGGGTCTGAACTGCCCTTTACCCATACTCAGGGCCAAGAAGGCGCTTGCGGAAATGTCGACCGGGCAACTGCTGAAAGTGGTGGCTACCGACCCCGGCTCCATGCGCGACTTTGTGGCGTTTGCCAAGCAAACCGGCAATGAACTCGTCGAGCAAGAAGCATCGGGCGACGAGTTCATCCACGTATTGCGCAGGCGCTAACCCAAACGGGTCAATTGCTCGCGCATCTTGGCCAGCGTGGCCGAGAAGTCATCCATGCGCTTGCGCTCCTGCTCCAGCACGGCCGCTGGGGCCTTGGCGACAAAGGCTTCGTTGCCAAGCCGGGTTTGCGCCTTGCTGATCTGCTCTTCCAGACGCGCCACTTCCTTGCCCAACCGTAGTTTCTCGGCAGCTACATCCACTTCCATGTGCAGGCAGATGCGCGCCTCGCCCACCACGGCAACAGGAGCCGCCTGTGCAGCAGCAGCCCATGCGGCTTGGTCGTCAAACAGTTTCACTTCGTTGAGCTTGGCCAGCGCTTGCAGGACTGGTGCCGCCGTCTTCAAAAATGCGCCTTCCGTAGCCGTGTTGGCCACCACATAAAGCGGCAAGCGGGTCGATGGTGACACGTTCATTTCGCCGCGCAGATTGCGGCAGGCATCCACCAGCTGCTTGAGCTTGGTGACATAGGCAATCGCTGCCTCGTCGATGCGTTCCGGCTGGCTCAGTGGGTAGGCGACGATGCTGATCGATGGTCCAGCGCTTCCCGGAGTCTCGGAGGTTGCGGGCAGGCGCCCTGCAACGGGTGCCACTTTCTGCCACAGCTCTTCAGTGATGAAGGGTGTAATGGGATGGGCCAGGCGCAGCAGGGTTTCCAGCGTGCGAATCAGGGTACGTCGGGTGGCTCGCTGCTGGGCCGCGTTGCCGGTCTGGATCTGCACCTTGGCAATTTCCAGGTACCAGTCGCAGAACTCGTTCCAGGCAAAGTCGTAAATCGTGTTGGCGACATTGTCCAGGCGGTAGTCGGAAAAGCCCTGTGCGACCTGTGCTTCAGCTTTTTGCAACAGCGAGACGATCCAGCGGTCTGGCGCGCTGAATTCCAGATAGCCGCCGGTCTCACACGCGGCCGCTGCGTGATCTTCCAGGCCGCAGTCCTGGCCTTCGCAGTTCATCAGTACAAAGCGGGTGGCGTTCCACAGCTTGTTGCAGAAGTTGCGGTAGCCCTCGCAGCGCTTGCTGTCGAAGTTGATGGAGCGCCCCAGTGACGCCAGCGCGGCAAAGGTGAAGCGCAGTGCGTCAGCACCGTAGGCAGGAATGCCTTCCGGGAACTCTTTTTCGGTATTTTTTCGCACTTGGGGTGCGGTCTCGGGTTTGCGCAGTCCTTCCGAGCGTTTGGCGAGCAGGGGGCCCAGTTCGATGCCATCGATCAGGTCGACCGGGTCCAGCACATTTCCCTCACTCTTGCTCATCTTCTTGCCCTGCGCGTCTTTCACAAGGCCGTGGATATAAACATGCTTGAATGGCACGCGACCGGTAAAGTGCGTAGTCATCATGATCATGCGGGCGACCCAGAAGAAGATGATGTCGTAACCGGTCACCAGTACGGACGAGGGCAAATACAGGTCGAAGTCCTCTGTCTTTTCAGGCCAACCCATGGTCGAGAAGGGCACCAGCGCGGAGGAGTACCAGGTGTCCAGCACGTCTTCGTCACGTTTGAGTGTCTTTCCAGGCGCCTGGGCCTGGGCGTCGGCTTCGTTGCGGGCTACATAGACTTTGCCGTCTTCGTCGTACCAGGCCGGAATCTGGTGGCCCCACCAGAGCTGGCGGCTGATGCACCAGTCGGTGATGTTGTTCATCCATTGGTTGTAGGTGTTGATCCAGTTCTCGGGCACAAAGCGCACTTCGCCACTTGCTACTGCATTGATAGCGCCTTGCGCAATGCTGGTGCCGGATGGACCCGGTTTTGTCATAGAAACAAACCACTGGTCGGTGAGCATGGGCTCGATCACCTGGCCGGTGCGGGCGCAGATAGGCACCATGTTCTTGTGCGGCACGGCCTTTTCCAGGAAGCCTTGTTCCTCCAGGTCTTTGAGTACGGCCTTGCGACAGTCGTAGCGGTCCAGGCCGCGGTAGGCGACGGGGCCGTTTTCGTTGATCTTGGCATCCAGCGTGAAGATGGTGATCAACGGCAGGCCGTGGCGCTGCGAGCAGGCGTAGTCGTTGAAGTCGTGAGCACCTGTGATTTTGACGCAGCCACTTCCGAATGCGCGATCCACGAAGTCGTCCGCGATGATGGGAATCTTGCGGTTGCACAAGGGCAGGTCAACCATTTTGCCGATCAGGTGCTGGTAGCGTTCGTCGTCGGGGTGCACGCACAGCGCACCGTCGGCCAGCATGGTCTCGGGCCGGGTGGTGGCAATGTGCATTCCGCGCATGGGTGTGCCGTCAGCGGCGGTTTGCGGTCCATCGCTGAACGGGTATTCGATGTGCCACATGAAGCTGTTGCGCTCTTCGTTCTCGACCTCCAGGTCCGATACCGCGCTCATCAGCACCGGGTCCCAGTTCACCAGGCGCTTGCCACGGTAGATCAGGCCTTGCTCATACAACTGCACAAAAGTCTCGGTGACTGTTTTGGACAGCTTAGGGTCCATCGTGAAATATTCGCGGCTCCAGTCCACCGTGTCGCCCATGCGGCGCATCTGCGTGGTGATGGTGTTGCCCGACTTTTCTTTCCATTCCCAGACTTTCTCAACGAAGGCCTTGCGACCCAGGTCGTGGCGGCTGACACCCTGGTCCTGTAACTGGCGCTCCACCACGATCTGGGTGGCGATACCGGCGTGGTCGGTGCCGGGAATCCATGCGGTGTTGGCGCCCAGCATACGGTGGTAGCGCGTCAGGCTGTCCATAATGGTCTGGTTGAACGCATGGCCCATGTGCAGTGTGCCGGTCACGTTGGGTGGTGGCAACTGGATGCAAAAGGCGCTCTGACCGGCCTGGGGTGCCTGCGTGCCTCGGTAACCGGCCACGCCGTAGCCCCGCTTCTCCCACTCCGGTCCCCAATGGGCTTCCAGCGCAGCGGGCTCGAAAGACTTGGACAGGGATTGCAGGCCGGGCTGTATGGGTGTTGCGGGTGGGGTGGATGCGGTGTCGGTCATGGTGGGATCATTTCGGTCAGAGCCCACGATTTTACCGGGCGCAAGCCTGTTTCCAGGAGAGCGCAGTACGCCTGCGGGTACGATGGATCGCAATCGACATTCGGCAAGGAGAAAGCACCATGGTCATGTGTCAAACAATGCGCCTTGAGCCCAAGCATGCGCCAGAGTACCGCGCCCTGATGCTCCAAGCCTATGCCCTTCACCCAGACGCCTTCACCTCCAGCGTGGAGGAGCGCGAAGGCCTGCCGTTGCTGTGGTGGCAGGCCCGTCTGAGCGCCACGCCTGATGCCAAAGACGTGGTGTTCGGCGCTTTCCAGGGTGGCGTGCTGGTCGGGGCGGTGGGGCTGTCGTTCGAGGCGCGTGAGAAGGCGCGCCACAAGGCCACGCTGTTCGGCATGGTGGTATCGGCTGCACAGCGCCGTCTGGGGCTCGGCCAACAGTTGGTTGCCACTGCGCTGGACTGCGCCCGCTCCAGACCGGGTGTACAGGTGGTGCAGTTGACCGTAACCAAGGGCAATGCCCAGGCGCAGGCGCTATATGCCCGCAATGGCTTCGTGGAGTTTGGCGTGGAGCCCTATGCCGTGGCGGTGGGGCAGGGGTTCGTGTCCAAGGTGCACATGTGGTGCAGGTTGTAGGGGCAAAGGTGTGAACGGTTTTATGGACTTTCTCATGAAAATAGTGGCTGCAGCCCTTGTGGATTACGCGCACATAGCTATCAAAAAAGCAGCATTCAACAAGGTTGCAGCGTGAGCTTTGCGGCGCTGGCGGGGCTGGTGGTGCTGGGTTTGGCCGTGCGTGCGGCCGCGCATGCGCTCATGTTGCATGGCCTGCGTGCCCCGCGGGTCAGCGCGCTGGTGACACCCGGGTCGTTGGGCTATGCAGCGCAGTCCATGCATATTCCCGGTCCCAACGGCAAGACGCTGTTTGCCTGGTTTGTTCCTGCCCGCGGTGTGGCAAAAGCGCCGGCGGTACTGGTCATGCACGGATGGGGTGCTAATGCCAGTCTGTTGGTCTCCAGCGCCGTGCCATTGGTGGATGAAGGGTTTGCGGTGCTGCTGGTGGACGCCCGCTGCCACGGTGCCAGCGAGGACGAAGCGTTTACGTCGCTGCCGCGTTTTGCCGAGGACATCGAGGTCGGTCTGGACTGGCTGGCGCTGACGCCTCAGGTGGACGCCACTCGCATGGCGGTGATCGGTCACTCGGTTGGGGCAGGGGCAGCCTTGCTCAGTGCCACCCGGCGCGCGGACATTCGTGCGGTGATCAGCATCAGCGCGTTTGCCCATCCGTATGAGGTGATGCGCCGCTTTTTGGCGACTCACCACATTCCCTACTTTGCAGTGGGCTGGTATGTGTTGCGGCACGTGCAGCACGTCATCGGCGTACGGTTTGACGACATTGCGCCCCTTCGCAGCATTGCCCATGTTCGATGCCCGGTGTTGCTGGTGCATGGCAAAGACGATGACATGGTTCCGTTTGAGGACGCACGGCGCTTGCTGGCTGCTGGCCGCGCAGGTCAGGTGGAGTTGCTGGCCGTGGATGGGCGGCATGATCCGATTGAAGCGCTGCAAGCCGAGCAACGGCAGCTTGTGGGTTTTTTGAAAGCCTGCCTTGCTCCACCTCAATAAATGCAGTGACCCGCGTGCTATAAAGGTTTGTCGCTAGACGGTCTGCCCCGACCCGGGTGGCAGAACCCAACCAGGAGAAAAACATGCAAGTACAAGTACACACCGATGACCACATCCAGGGCGGCGAGTCCCTCGCACAGTGGGTTCAGGACGAAACCAAAACCCGCTTGACCCGCTTTGCCGAATACGTGACCCGTGTGGAAGCCTTTTTGACCGACGTGGATGCAGGCAAGTCTGGCACCAATGACAAGCGCTGCCGTCTGGAAGCCCGCGTGGCCGGTCGTCCACCGGTGTCCGTGACGGCCGATGCCGACAAGATGGCTGCAGCGGTCACCGACGCCATCGAAAAAATCACCCGTGTGCTGGACGCTGACCTGGGCCGTGCCAAAGACCGCAACGGGCGCGACACGATCCGCGCTGCCCAAGAGTAAAACGTTTCACCTATTGGAGACTCTGGGTTTCCTGGCAGGGGCTGTCAGCCGCCGTTTTTCGTCATTCCTATTGCCAATTGCGTGACATTGTGGCGCATCATTTGCAGGTAGGTCGCGCCAGGTTGGCCACGGGCTGACAGGGCGTCGACGTACAGGCTGGCGCCTGGAGTGGTCCCTGCGTCTTTGCTGAGCTGGTCCACCAGTTTGGGGTTGCTCATATTTTCTACAAACACTGCGCGGATTTTTTCGCGCTTGATTTGGGCGATCAGTTGGCCCACTTGCCTGGCGCTGGGCTCTGCGCTGGTGTTGACGCCTTGGGGTGCCAGAAACTGCAAGCCGTACTGTGCTGCAAAGTAGCCAAAGGCGTCATGCGAGGTGATGACCTTGCGCTTGTCCGCAGGAATGGCGGCAAACTGCTCTTTTGCCCAGGTGTCCAGCGCGAGCAGCTCCTTGACATACTCTTCGGCGTTGGCCTGGTAGAAGGGGCCGCCGCCGGGGTCCACCTTGGTCAGACCTGCTGCGATGTTGCGCACGTAGCGCACGACGTTGATGGGGTTTTGCCAGGCGTGGGGGTCGGTGGTTCCATGGTCAGCGTGTTTCTTGGCTTCAGATAGGGGGCGCGTCTTCACATCTTTGGAGGCCACCACCGTTTCGCCCCTGTAGCCTGCGGCCTGGGTGAGCTTGCCGGCCCAGGGTTCAAATCCCAGTCCGTTCGTCACGACCAGTTTGCTCGCCAGAATGGTTTTGACATCGGTGGGCATGGGTTCAAACACATGCGCGTCTTCGTTGGCCCCAACCAGCGTGGTTACCGCCACACGCTCACCACCCACCGCCTGCACCAGATCGCCCAGGATGCTGAAGCTGGCGGTGACAGGCACTTTGTCGGCGGCGTCTACTTGTGTGCCCAGCAGCGACAGGGCGCACGCGCTGGCTAGCAAGAATCGACGGGGACGGAATGTAGCGGTGGTGAGGGTGTCCAGCACAAGAGTCTTTCAGAGCAATGAAAAAGAGGGTTCAAGCCACCCGGTGCTGGGTGTTCCACCACCGTGGCAACCAGCCACCCGGTGCCACCAACAATGAGGTGACATACAGCGCCCCGGCGCAGCCAATGATGGTTGGCCCCGACGGTGTGTCGAAGTGATAGGAAAGCAACAGGCCCGCCACACTGGCCAGCGCCGCCTGGATGCTGGCGTTGATGAGCTGGGCGGGCAGGGTGTCGTGCCACAACCGGGCTGACACGGCGGGCAGCATCATCAAACCCACCGCCATCAGCGTGCCCAGCGTCTGAAAGCCGGCAACCAGGTTCACCACCACCAGCATCAGGAAGCCTTGTTGCCATACCCAGGCGCCCAGCCCGCCGCGTCGGTTGGCGTTCAGAAATACCGGGTCAAACGTCTCGAGCACCAGGGCGCGGTACATCCCTGCCAGCGCCAGTACGCTGACGGTAGCCACACCGGCCACCAGTAGCAGCCCGGCCTGGTCCACGCCCAAAGCGCTGCCAAACAGGATGTGCAGCAAATCCAGCTGGGTGCCCTGAGCGCTGATGAGCGTGACGCCCAGTGCCAATGCCACCAGGTAGATGGCCGCAAGGCTGGCATCTTCTTTGAGTGTGGTGAAGCGGCTCACCGCGCCTGCGATGCCCGCCACCACCATGCCCGCCAGCACGCCCCCCAAGGCCATGGCTGAAAGCGACAGGCCGCCCACCAGGTAGCCTATGGCCACACCGGGCAATACCGCGTGGCTGAGCGCATCTCCAAAAAGGCTCATTCGCCGCAACGTCAAAAATACACCGAGCGGTGCCGAACTGATGGACAGTGCCAGTGTGGCCACCAGCGCGCGGCGCATGAAGGCAAATTCAGAAAACGGGGCAAACAGCAGTTCCCACGCGCTTGCACCGACCTGCATGTCCATCACGAAGTCACCTTGTCGGCGGACGCAGTGTTCAGCATGCAGACCGCAGCAGATTCGTCCCATGCCTGTGCCATGGCTCGCGCGCGTTGCAGGTTGGCCTCGGTCAGCACTTGGTCGGTGGCACCCCAGGCCACCTGCTCGCGGGCCAGCAGCAGGGTTTGCGGGAAGTGCTGGCGCACCTGAGTGTCGTCGTGCAGCACGGCAACCACGGTGCGCTTCTGGGCATGCCATTGCTGCACCAGACCCAGCAGGGCCGCTATGGTGTTGGAGTCCACCGCATTGAAGGGCTCGTCCAGCAGGATCAGTTGTGCGTCTTGCACCAAGAGCCGCGCAAACAGCACACGCTGAAGTTGCCCTCTGGAAAGCGTGCCGATGGGCCTGCGCTCCAAACCCTCCAGCCCCACGGAGTGCAAAGCCAGTGCCACACGCGCCAGCATCGCCGGGGATGCGCCGCCAAAGGCTCCTGTGCGACCCTACAACCCCAGCAAAACGCAGTCACGCACGTCGATGGGAAAGCTGGGGTCCAACTCGCTGTGTTGCGGAAGATACGCCATGTGCTGGCGCGCTATCGAAGCGCGGATGGCACCTCCTGACCTTCCTCCCTCTGCTGGGAGCAGTCCGATGATGCTTTTGAGCAGGGTGCTTTTTCCCGAGCCGTTGGGCCCCATGACCGCTGTCAATGAGCCCTGCGCGAACGCTCCGCTGATGTGGTGCAAAGCCGGGTGCTGGCGGTAGCTCACGGTCAGGTTGTGCAGCGCAATGGCCGGTGGCACTGCAGTGTTGCTCATAGGGGCAGGGCCTCCACGCCGGCCCACCACACGGCCAGCCAGAGCAGGCACAGGGCGGGCAACACCACCGCCACGCGCCGCCAGGCGGACCAAGCCAGTACACCTGGCAACCATGGGCGGTCGGCAGTGTGATCCATTGACTCGCGGGGAACTCGGTGGGGTTTCAACATGGGTGATAATGCAACTTGATTGCGGTATAGTTTAACGCAATTGGGTTGCATTTAAGCATTTAATGCAACACAATTGCATTTTCAGAAGACAATGTATGGCCCCTTTGACCCCGTCGGTAGACCCGATTCATGCGCTGCTCTCTGCCCACGGTCTGCGCCGCACGGCGGCAGCCCGCCTGGTGCTGGGCTGGCTTTTGGCCCATCCTGATACGAGCTATACGCACGCACAACTGCAGGCAGCGCTCACCGGTGACAGCGCACTGGTGCTGGATCGTGTCACGCTCTACCGCCTGATAGATCGCCTCACGCAGGTCGGCTTGCTGTTGTGTCGCGTGGATGCGCAGCGCGTGCGCCGATACCAGGCCATGCCCGCCAGCGTGCACGCCATTCCCCACTTTGAATGTCAAAGTTGCCATCGCGACAGCCCCTTGGCCGGAGCGCTCAAAGCCAACGCGCAAGACCTGGAGCGCGCAGGCCATACGGCGCTCGAAGCCCTCAAGGCGCTGGGCTATCAGGGGATGAGTCTGGACTTTGCGGTGCGTGGCGTGTGCGCCGATTGCGCCACAGGTTCGACCCCATGATCACGACGAGAGGCCTGGCTTACCAATACCCCAACGGGGCACGGCTGGCTTTTCCGGATGTCGACGTGCAGCAAGGTGCGGTGCTGCTGATCAGTGGCCCCTCGGGTTGCGGCAAGTCCACCTGGCTGGCCCTGGTGGCGGCCCTGGTGGCTCCCACCGAAGGCAGCATCCTGGTAGCGGGGCAAACGCTGGATGCTCTCAAATCTGTAGCTGCTGACGCATGGCGGGCGAGGGCGATCGGCTTTTTGCCGCAAAAGCTTCACCTCAGCGCGGCACTCAGCGTCTACCAAAATTTGGCCATGGCGCAGTGGGCCGCGGGTCAGGTCGAAGAGGCATCGCGCATCCACGCCGCCTTGAACGCGCTTGGGGTCGATGACCTGGCCTTGCGCAAGCCGGGGCAGCTCTCCGGCGGCCAGGCGCAGCGAGTTGCGCTGGCGCGGGCTGTGCTGTTGCAGCCCCAGGTGATTCTGGCCGACGAGCCTACTGCCAGCCTGGACGATGAAGCTGCGACCGATGCCGTGGGTCTGCTTCTTGCCACGGCCAGGGCGCAGGGCTCCACGCTGGTGATTGCGACGCACGATGCAAGAGTGGCGACCCTGATTCCACCCGAAATAAATGGTCAAATCGGCTTCCAGACCTTACGGTTATTGCGCAACCAGCTATGAAAACGCTAGCATTTTCGTGGCACTACCTGTGGTCCCGCCCCTTGGGCGCAGCGCTCAACGTATTGCTGCTCAGCCTGGGGCTGGCGTCTATCACCTTTTTGCTGCTAGTCGGGCACCAGCTCACCAAAGCGTTTGAGCGCGACCTCGCTGGCATTGACGTGGTGGTGGGTGCCAAGGGCAGCCCGATGCAGCTGATCTTGAGCGGCGTGTTGCATATTGACGTGCCGCCCGGCAATGTGCCTTTGCAGGCGGTACGCGCGCTGGAAAAGCACCCGCTGGTGGCCAGCGTCATCCCCGTCAGCCTGGGAGACAACTTTCACGGTTACCGCATCGTCGGCACCTCGCACGACTATCTGAAGCTGTACGGCGCCACGCTGGCACAGGGCAGCTTGTGGGATCAGTCCATGCAGGTGGTGCTGGGTGCTACCGCTGCTGCCAAGCTCGGTGCGGGCCTGGGCCAGACCTTTGCCGGTAGCCACGGGCTAGGGGCGGGCGGCCATGCGCATGGCGACAGCACCTACACCGTGGTGGGCATTCTGGCGCCCAGTGGCAGCGTGCAGGACCGGCTGATCCTGACCGATTCCGCCTCGGTCTGGAAAGTGCATGAAGACTACACCGCACTGGACGACGACGACCGCAAAGCCATGGAAGAAGAGCGTGAAGTCACGATGGCGCTGGTGCGCTACAAAACCCCGATGGCGGCATTGAGTTTTCCCCGTTTTGTCAACACCACCACCGAAATGCAGGCCGCCGCACCGGCGCTGGAGATCACCCGCCTGCTCAATATGCTGGGTCTGGGCACCGATGTGCTGCGCGCCTTTGCCGGCGTGCTGCTGCTGACCGCCGCGCTCAGCGTTTTCATCGCCCTGTGGAGCGCTGTGCGCGAGCGCCGGGGCGACCTGGCCCTGTTGCGCATGCTGGGCGCGCCACCGGGCAAGGTGGCGGCACTGTTGTTGTGCGAGGCAGTTTGGCTGGGCCTGCTGGCGGCCGTGCTGGGCTTGCTGCTGGGTCAGGGCTTTGCGGCCGCTCTGGGCTGGTTCTTGAAGCTCGACACCACACTGCTGATTGGCGGCATGGTCTGGCCGAGCGAACTGGCGGTGGTGCCCGCGCTGGCGCTGGGCGTGTCGCTCGGTGCCGCGCTGCTGCCGGCGCTGGGCGCCTACCGGGTCAGCGTGCTGGAACTTTTGCAGTCGCGTTAAATCAATCAACCCAATCCAACCCCGGAGACTTTATGAAAAAACTACTTCTAGCCCTTACCACCATTGCGCTAAGCACTACTGTTTGCATAGCAGCTGACACCCATGGTGACAAGGAAACCAAAGCCGATATTGCCAGGCACCGTGCCATGGCCGCCGCCCACGAAGGGGCTGCCAAGTGCCTGGAGTCTGGCAAGAAGGACGACGTGTGCAACAAGGAGTTGCTGGTGGCGTGCAAGGGGCTTGCCATTGGCAAGTTCTGCGGCATGAAGCACGAGCATTAAGATCAGCAGATGAAGGAGTTCACTATGACTGCATTTGCCACCTGCCGCTCTGCCAGCGTTGCTGCGTTTTTTGGCCTGACGTTTTCATTGGGGGCCTTTGCGCAACTGAGTTCACCTATTGCGGGTGCCAGCGGTGTGCCATCGGGCACCGGTGCGGGCGTGCATAGCCCCAACAGCCCGATTGCCCCTTTGCAGGAGCGCAATGACGTGGTGCCTTGGTCGGTGCTGACCGACGTGAAAACCAAGGTCGAGAAGAACCGTATCCTGCCCGTTTTTTCATCCCCCGTGATGGCTCTCAACCAGAAAAGCCAGCGCATCCAGGGCTTCATGATGCCGCTGGACCCGGGCGAAAAGCAGAAACATTTTTTGCTCAGCTCGGTGCCATTGAGCTGTTCGTTTTGCGTGCCGGGTGGTCCAGAGAGCATGGTCGAAGTCAAGACCAAAACCCCCGTCAAATATTCGCTGGAACCCGTGGTGGTGGAAGGCGTTTTTGCCGTGCTCAAGGATGACCCCTACGGCCTGTACTACCGCATCAACGATGCGACGCCGGTGAAATAGGGCGCTGACTCCGCCGTTGCTGTTTTTGGCTACATACCTTTTCCCCTTACAACACCATTTAGTGCTGGTACGGCAAATGCTGTCGGCGCTGGTGGTGCTGTCACTGCTGTGGGCGCAATGTTTGGGCCAGTGGCACGGTGTGGTGCACGATGGGCATGCGCAGACCTCAGTTGCGCATGAACGCCAGGCGGTTGGGGCGGATCGACCCGTAGCCGATTCGGAAATCGCGCGACTTTTCTCCAGCCATGAAGACGCCGCAGATTGCCTGTTTTTTGATCAGTTGAGCCATGGCGATGCGGTTGCCCCGGTTCTCTCGCTGACCCTGTCACTGGCCTTGTTGCCAGTGGTATCGCAATACAGCCATGCGCTGTTTCTGTCCCGCTGGCACACGCAGTTCCAGGCCCGCGGGCCGCCTTTCCTCCGCTGAATCCCCTGTTTGATGTTGCTCCTGCTGGCCGGCTGGCTTGCGGGTGCGTTTGCATTTTTCGATTCGACGGACACCTTCATGAAAACCATTTCCTGCGCACGCACGCTTTGCGCCCCTTCCTCTTCGCACCACTCCCTTGCTTTGGCCGTTATGACCCTGGCATCTCTTACGTGCTCTCTTGCAACGGCACAGTCGGCCGCCCGCGCGGGCAGCACGCTACCCGCCGTCACTATCACCGGCAACCCGCTGGGTGCTACTGACTTGATAGCGCCTGCCGAAGCCTTTTCAGGCACTGCACTGCTGTTGCGCGCCCAAAGCACGCTGGGCGAAACGCTGGACGGTACGCCTGGTGTCAGCAGTAGCTACTTTGGCCCCAACTCCAGCCGCCCCATCATCCGTGGGCTGGATGGTGACCGTGTGCGCATTCTGCAAAACAGCAGCGCGAGCATGGACGCATCGGGCCTGAGTTATGACCATGCCGTGCCGTCAGACCCCATTTCCATGGAGCGCATTGAAGTGCTGCGAGGACCGGGCGCGCTGATGTACGGCGGCAGCGCTGTGGGCGGCGTGGTGAACGTGATCGACAACCGCATTCCCCAGGAGCGCCTGTTTGACGCAGCTGGCGGTGTTTCCGGCAAGCTTCATCTGGGCGTGGCCAGTGGCAATGCCGAACGCGCGGGCGCGGCATTGCTCGAAACCGGGACTGATCGCTTCACCGTGCACGCGGATGTTTTCAACCGCACATCGGGCGACGTGGCGGTTCCCGTTTCGCTACCCTGCACCAAACCGGGCTCTGCTGAGGCGGCCAGCGCCATCTGCAACTCCAGTGCAAACAGCCGCGGCGGCGCAGTGGGCGGTGCGCTGTTTTTTGACAAGAACCGACTGGGCTTGTCCGCCAGCACCTATCGCTCTGACTACGGCACCGTGGCTGAGGATGCGGTGACCATTGGCATGCAGTCCGACCGCGTCGCGCTGGAGTGGGACATGGATGATCTGGGTGGCTGGGTCCAGAGCCTCAAAGTGCGTGCCAGCCAGAGTGAGTATCAGCACACCGAATACGAAGATGGTGAGGCCGGCACCGTGTTCAAGAACAAGGGCCATGATCTGCGGCTGGTCGCCCGCCACGCCAGGATCGGCCCTTGGCAGGGTGTGCTGGGCGTGCAGAGCGAGACAGCACAGTTCTCTGCCGATGGCACCGAAGCTTTTGCGCCCTATAGCCGGACGGTGCAGAACGCTGTCTTCGCCTTTGAAGAAATGCCTTTCTCTTGGGGACGCGCAAGCCTGGGCGCGCGGGTCGAATCGGTGCAAATCGATTCCAGCGGCAACCCGCTGGTGACACGCTTTGTGCCCTCCAGCCGCAGCTTCAATCCGCAGAGCTACGCCGCAGGCATGCTGTGGAATGCAGCGCCAGGCTGGCAACTCACCAGCAACCTGGCCTACAGCGAACGCGCACCCAAAGACTACGAACTCTTTGCCGATGGCCCCCACCTTGCCACCAACGCCTATGAGGTGGGCCGGCTTGGCGCCACGCTGGAAAAGTCCACGAACCTGGACCTGGGTCTGAAGTGGAAGCGCGGTGCCAACTCCTTCGGGTTGAGCGCTTTTGTCAATCAGTTTGACAACTACCTTTCGCAGCAGGGCACGGGCGTGTTGCGTGACTCGGATGGCAATGGCGCGGGTGGCGTGGGCGTTACCGACGACGGAACGGGCAACTCGGTAGAGTCCGGTGGCACTGCCGGGGTCTTGCCAGAGTACGTTTACACCCAGGTACAGGCGCGCTTCACCGGGCTTGAGGCCAACGGCAAGCTGCGCCTGCTGGACGCTGCCCACACGCTGGACCTGGAACTGCGTGGCGACTGGGTACGCGCCATCAACACCACCACGGGTGAGGCACTGCCGCGGATTGCACCGGTGCGCTTGGGTACATCGCTGGTTTGGGCGCAAGGGGCCTGGGGTGCTCGACTGGATGTCACCCACGCCCGGGCACAGACCGACATGCCAACCGGCCAATTGGCAAGTGACGCATACACCCTGGTGAATGCCTCAGTCACCTACCACCAAAAGGCAGGTTCGACCCAGGTGCTGTGGTACGCCCGGGCCGACAACCTGGGTGATGTACTGGCCTACCCGGTTACGTCGATCCTGACGCAGACGGCACCGGGCAAGGCCCCGCTGCCGGGGCGCAGCCTGAAGCTGGGCCTGCAGCTCCTGTTCTAGGGACTGTTCAACTTGAAATCCGCGATGCAATTGAACCGGCGCAGGCCGGGTTGGAGGCTTTGGCTATCATGGGCGAAATGCAGCAGAACAGGGGATGATCATGATTCTGAGCGCCATCAGGCTTGCTTCGGCAGTAGCTTTCGGATTCCTTCTGGCGTCGTGCGCGACCATGTCGCCAGAAGAGTGCAAGCGGGCGGATTGGGGCGCGGTTGGCCAAAGCGATGGGCTCAATGGCAAGCCCTTGACCTATCTGGATGACCGCACCAAAGACTGTGCCAAGGTGGGCGTTGCCCTCAATACCCAAGTTTATTTGTACGGACGCGAGTTGGGCCTGCGCAACTACTGTCGTCTGGAAAACGCTGTGCCCCTGGGACTGAATGGCGGTACCTATGCCGGAGTGTGCCCGCCCGAGATTGATTTGCTGTTCCAGTATCGTTTTCAGATTGCCCGTGGCGTGTACGACTTGCGCAGCGATGTGCGAATTCTGGATGGTCAGATCGACAACCTGGAGCGCCGCCTGCGCGATCTGCACCATGGCGAGGAGCGGCGCCTGAAGGAGGCTGGCTCGGACGAGCAGCGCAAAAAGCTTCGGCAAACGATAGACGATGAACGGCGCCACCTGCGCGGGGATATCAGCGAAGCCGACCGGCGCTTGCGCCGCAAGCGCGACGAGCTGCGATCAGCCGAATTCGCGTTGAGCAATTTGCGCTAACCAGCCCCAACAAAAAACCCGCAAGGCTCGCACCAGCGGGTTTTTTGTTACTTGCCATCGAGTGCCATATCGCCACTCGACGCAGCATGGTGATCTACAGCTAGGCGTTTGGGCGCTGACAGTAGCAACGCTACGGCAAGCCCAAACAACGACGCTGTAGGTCGCCATGCAAGGAGCAGTTTTACATGCCCATGCCGCCCATTCCACCCATACCGCCCATGCCACCCATGTCGCCACCGCCCATGCCGCCGCCGGCGTCAGACTTTGGAGACTCGGCCACCATGCATTCGGTGGTCAGCATCAGGGAAGCAACAGACGCTGCGTTCTGCAATGCAGTACGTGTCACCTTGGTGGGGTCCAGGATACCCATTTCGATCATGTCGCCGTAGGTGTCGTTGGCTGCGTTGAAGCCGTAGTTGCCGGTACCGGCCAA
>CAJAVE010000170.1 GCA_903945325.1 uncultured beta proteobacterium
ATTGTGTGAGCTTGAGCACAACGCCAAGAACAACCGAATGCGCGCCAAGTGATGCCGAACATTTCGCTCGGCGCGGACACGCAGCAGCACAATGCCGCTTCGCGGCCCATGCTGCGTGCCGGGCAGCTTTGACGTTCGACGGCAATTTCATTGTGTTCTAGGTTTGTTGATTCGTAGCCCATGGGATACAATCCTGCTATGCGTGTGCAAACGACCACGGTCTATCTCGATTGGATTAATTCACTGAATGACCGAGTGGGTCGTGCACGAATTCAGGTTCGCGTCGATAGACTCGTTCACGGGAATCCGGGGCAGCATAGGGCTCTGACGGACGGTGTTTGCGAGTTGAAGATCGATTTTGGGCCAGGGTACCGGGTTTATTACACGGAGCGCGCTGGCGTTGTCGTTGTCCTGCTGGCTGGCGGAGACAAGTCATCGCAGCAGAAAGACATTAAGACCGCGATCTTGTTGGCAAAGGGACTCTAGGAGCATTTTTATGACAAAAGCAATTTCTAAAGTAATAGCGTCAACGGCAAAAGTGACCAGCACCGTTGCGTATGACGTATCTGAACAACTTAGAACGCCAGAAGAAATGGCTGCGTATCTGGACGCATGGCTTGAAGAGGCACCTGAGGATGCAAGTGGAATTGCACGCGCACTGGGCGATATTGCGCGTGCCAAGGGAATGACCCAAGTGGCACGCGACGCGGGTCTTAGTCGGGAAAGCTTGTACAAAGCCTTGGGTGAAAATGGGAATCCAACTTTCGCAACCGTTTTAAAGGTGGCAAGGGCATTGGGTGTTAGGTTTCATGCGCAAGTTGCCTGAGTTGCGGTCGAACAGGTTGATCGACGCAGACACCCAGCAGCAAATGGCTGCTACGCAGCAGTTGCTGTGCGCTGGTCATCGCCGACGTTAAATTTCACCTTCCGCTTGAATAGTTTGTAGATACAATTAAGTATGCTCACATGGGACGAACCAAAGCGCAAGCTGAACATCAAGAATCACGGGCTTGACTTCGTTGGATGCGATGCAATCTGGGACCACTTCACAGTGACCCGCGAAGACAAACGGCAAGACTACGGCGAAGAGCGCTTGGTTTGCTTCGGTCTTCTTGAGGCAGATGTGGTTGTGATGGTTTACACCGAGCGCCCGAAAGGGCCTCACGTGATATCGCTGCGAAAGGCAGAAAAACATGAAGCTCGCTACTACCGCCAAGTTGCCAAAGAAAACCTCGGCTAAGGTCAACGACTCGGACAATCCAGCATGGACTGAGGACATGCTGGGCGCGCCAGTTCTCAAACGCGGGCGTGGGCCGCAGGCTACCCCGACAAAAGTCCTCACCTCTGTGCGTTTGGATGCGGATATTTTGGAGTTCTTCAAGTCGAAGGGGGCTGGCTACCAGTCACGGATCAATGCAGCGCTTCGCATGGAAGTGGAGCGAAATTTAACTGGTCGTCCAAATGCGACAACGCGCAAGCGCGTCGCGGCTTGACTTCGACGTTATGCCCCACTCGAATGGCGCAGTTCGCCTGGTAGCGAGTAAACTGTCCGAATAGGAGGTCCTCATGGATACATCTCTTGTCAGTCGCAACCCAGAAATAATGAGCGGAGCGCTTTGCTTCACGGGTACCCGTGTCCTCGTCAAGAACCTATTTGACTATCTAGAAGGTGCATCCTCTCTCGAAGACTTTCTCGATGATTTTCCCTCAGTATCCCGAGAAAAGGCCATAGCTGTACTCGAGGCGGCAAGAGAGCGCCTGTCTGCCGATGCGCTTACTGCTTGACGAGTCGATACCCGTAAAGTTACGTCGCTCGTTGCCGAACCACGACGTTCGAACGGTCGTCGAGATGGGTTGGTCTGGGGTAAAGAACGGCAAATTGCTTGCGCTCGCGGCCGACGAATTTGACGCGTTTGTCACTGTAGACAAAAATCTACCGTATCAGCAGAACCTGACTACGTTGCCGGTAGCGGTGGTCGTGTTGGATGCAGTGTCAAACGAACTGCCCGCTCTGCTGCCTTTGTTGCCATCGCTTGAGCAAGCGCTTCTAGAATTGAAGCCTCGAACTTACTTGCTGGTGACCCGTGTGGCATAACCCGGCGTTCGAGCGGAGCTACGCAAAAAGCCGCGCAGCCCGCGCAACTCTACGTTAGGTTTCACGAGAGCCACAGTCACCAACCACCAAACCAATTTAGGATGGGAACATGAGCGATACGATTTGGGTGCGGAGAAAGTCTCAAGCGGGAACGGAAAATTCAGGCGATGACTTCGATCATTCGGTCTTCTGCAAGAGCTCCGAGGAATTGGACAAGCTCGCGGAGGCAATTGGCGTTCGCAAGCTTTCCGATTTTTTTGACACGACCGATCTCCAGTACAACATGTCCGAGGAAGACCTTCCTGAGTCCTGGATTGCGGAGAACGAGAAGTGGTTTTCCCCGTCCGATGCGCTGTCGGCGCTCATGAAAATCGTCGAGCACCTCAAGGCTGGCGAGGTAAAGGGCATCAAAGAGAAGTCCCGGTCCGAGCTTCTAGAGGAACTTGAGGACTGCCTCGCAAAAGTTAGCGAAGCTGAGCACGAGAATGACCAGTTCCACTTCTGCATTGTGATGTGAGTGAACTGGCAGAGTGAAAGCTAACATTTCGGCCCACTCGGACACGCAACATCAGATTGCCGCTTCGCGGCGAGTGTTGCTTGCCGGTAGCCTCCAACGTTAGGCCTCACGATCACAATGTCGCGGCTTCACATCCAGAACTGGAGTCATGAGTCGGCCACCGATTGCGCGTGGACCACAGAGTCCGTTGAACTTAGCTCCGGCAACCTGCTTCTGGACGGACTGCCGATCGGCACCTACTTCGCCGCCTGCTATCCCGAATCTGAGCGGCCAGCGCAGTTCATTGTGAATCTGGTCGACGCCTCCGGAAAGCCTGTGATGAGCGTCCCCTTCGAGTGCATCCCTGGCCACGATCTTGTCCGGCCCATCGAAGCCTCGGACTCACCCTGGTCTGAAGACGGCGTTCTCGTTGGACCGATCCCCAATGAAGCCGAGCGGTCGTCCTACACCAGGGCGATAGAGGCTGTGGTGGTCGCCAAGGAACTTGTTGGTTGTGAGCCAAACCTAGTGTCGTATCACGGTGAGGCCTAACCCCTCAACCTATCTACAAATGAAAGGAGTTCATTTCACATGAGTCTCGCCCATTTCATATCGCTTCAAAACAAGGATCCGGGCTTTGAAACGTTCGTGAACGGTAAGGCAATAGCACATGCTTGCGAAGAGCTTGAGGTAGTCGCCAACAAAGAGAACGTCGCGACAATAATGTCTTTCTACGGGAGAAAGTGGTACGAGGCCGATAGAGGCCTTACTACGGTTTACGCACTGATCAGGCATCTGAAAGAGAATCCGATGGCCGTGGCAGACGCAGAAGATGTTATCGATGACTTGAAGGAGTGGGAGGAAGTTCTGCTCAAGGCCAAAGCTGCTGGAATTAAATGGAAGATGAAAATTGATTACTAACGTTGCGGAACCCCGGCATAACATTTTTCTCGACACGGAAACACAACTGAAGGCTGCGGCTTCGCCGCGTCGGTTGTGGTCCTGTCAGCGCTGACGTTAGGCCGCACATTCACATGCCGCTGCCCATAACCACCCGCGAAGCACTTGCACGCACCGGCGCCTTCACAGTCCGTGTAGTTCCCAGTGCGGATTGGCTCGCGATCCGCCAGCAGCAACATCAGCCGCTACCTTGGCACGAGTCAGTCCTTCGCCCGATTCTCAAAGCCACCGCCTCGGCTTGGGTCTACGAACTCCGCAAGGAATCACCCGTTCTTGCAGCCTCTCGGACCATCCTCCGCCGCGACCGGGGCAAGTACGCCATTGATCTGAGCTCTGAGCCAATCCTCGGAAACGAGTTGCTCTGGAACGCTTCGGGTGGCTTGCGAGGATCCATCGTCTTGATCATGCCCATCTCCCGGTTTCCAAGCCTTGAGATATTCCCGCACTGTCAGGATGCATTCGTCGTCGGCAACTCAACAGTGCCGCATACACCAAGTGCTATTCGGCTGGCCCGAGCGGCCGTTGCCGACGGTGAGTCACTGTGCTGCCTCTTGTCGCGCACCAATGGATTCGAGTGGATCTCGATCTACTCGTCTTCTGGTAGTCTTGAGCGCCTCCTTCTGGAGGCAAGATCCATGGTGGCTAAGCGCCACTGGTATGCAGCGAGTGCTGCCTAACAATTCCGTCGAGAGGGACGTCCCAAAGCTGCGCTTTGGGTTCCCTCCGCCTGCGGCTCCGGCCGCCCCTCACGTCAAACGTTGAGGCACCAATTCAGCCAATTTGAACGACCGCTGTCTGGAAATTTGGGTGTCAGCTGTGAGTCTTGACGAGTCAGCCACTTTTCTCGGAAGCGGTCCGACAAAATTCAATGTCGGCAATGGAGGGATTCCTGGACCGGCAGTGTGGCGGAACCGGTCGTACGCCGGGGATGCTTGACAAGAAATCTTTTCCTTGGATTGAGCCTTTTTGAGGCTCTTTTGTGCGTATATATTTGGTAGTCTCAATGTGTTTTACCTGAGCCAGTGTGGACGCCCATGGCCCTTTTCACTTTTTCGGAGATTCTTATGAACATGAACAAATTCGCATATTTTGCCGTCACGTCGACCACTTTGGTTCTTGTCGCATGCGGTGGTGGTGGTAGTGGTGACCCAGTCGCCGTTACCTCCACCACCATCAACGGATCGGTTGTCAAAGGGCCTGTGACCGGTGCCACAGTTACCGTCAAAAATGCAGCAACCGGTGCGGTATTGGGAACGACCACGACTGCAGCAGGTGGGTCCTATACCCTGGCGGTTCCTTTCTCTGGCGATGTCATTGTTGAAGTCAGCGGTGGCACTTATACCGACGAGGCAACCAACGCCAACACCCCGTTGTCTACCCCCCTGAAAGTTGTGCTTGCAGCCAACGGTAGCAATGTAACGGGGGTCGTAACACCATTGACAACCATGGCATATACGTCTGCATTTGGTGGCGGCGGCGCCGTCACTGCCGCTGCTTTCAATACCCAGGCGGCCAGCGTAGCAAGCCAGTTCAAACTCAACGGTATCAATCTGGCGACAACCACCCCAGTGGTCACCGGCAGCTTGAATGACTATGGCAAGGCTCTCGCCGGGGTGTCGCAGTACCTCAAGCTAAACAGCGGAACCACCCTGCAGAGTCTGGTGGGGACCCAATTCACTGCCACGCAGCTTGCCGCGTTTGCGCCCAAATGGAACGCCGCCTATGCCGCAGCGGTTCCAGGCAGTAACGTCACATTCTCCTTTGACGGCTCTGCCTTCAACATTGGCGGAACTGGGGTCGGTGGCGGCACAGGCACTTGCGGTGTCAATGTGCAGGGCACGATTACATCCAACGGCTTTACCCTTCCACTGAACAACAACTATTGCATCAATGGCATCGCGGCTGGGTCGTGCACCAGCGGCAACGCGGCACTGTCCCAGGGCATTTCGGGCCTGGGAGGGATAGCCGGCGCCGCCAACCTGACATACACCTACTCTGCCACCTGCGCTCCCGGTGCTTTAACCTTCAATATCAGCTAGGGATTTGATGATTAAGGTCCACGCCCCAATGGGGTCAAACGTTACAGACCGATGAAACAACAAACCCTCGCCATGGCGTCCGATCAGACGTTCGAGAACTACCGCAAGCCCACACGGCGCGATGAGTTTCTGAAGTC
>CAJAVE010000171.1 GCA_903945325.1 uncultured beta proteobacterium
AGGCAGGTGCGGTGCTGCCCATCATGGCTCCCAAACCCGCATAAGACGATTCAGCCGTCTTCAAAAAGGCCATGTGGCTATCGGCCATGGCACGCTGATACGCGGCATGGGCATCAGCGGTTTGACGCTGGGTTTCTGAAAACGCATGAACCCAGGCCAGATGCGCCTCAGGGGCCACACCCATGACCGGTGCCACCGCAGCCACAGGGGCTGGCGCTACAGAACCTGCCTGAACGGCAACGGGCGCAGGTTCATGCACCACCACCGTCTCCCGGATGATGATCGGCTCGGGGGCCACTGGCAGCGCACGCGGCGGGTTGGGTGGTGGCAAGTCTTTGGCTCCACCACGAGGCGGGTAGGGGCTGCCCGTGTTGGCACCGCAGATAGGCATCGTCATGGCGGGCTTTTTCACCGGCTTGTCCGACGCGGGGGCAAACTGCGCCCACAGTGGGGCAAAGTCCATCGCCACGCCCGCCAAAGCCAGGCGACCCAGGCCTTCTTGCAGCGTGGTCACGCCGTGTTTGCCCTTGCGGTCGAGGCTGATGGCGCGGTGTGGCCGCTCACCCAGAATGCGCCCGACCAGTTCGGTCAACACGCTGCCTGCGCCCACTTCGACAAAGGTGCGCACACCACTGGCGTACATGGCTTCAATCTGTTCCACAAAGCGCACCGATTGCGCCAACTGCGCAGCAAGCTGGGTGCGGATGGCCGCTGGCTCGGTGGCGTAGCTGGCGGCAGTGGCGTTGCTGTACACATCGATTTGCGGTGCATTCAGAGCCACACCCTGCAAAAACTCGCCAAACGGCACACTGGAACCCGCCACCAAAGGGCTGTGGAAGGCCGTGGCCACTGGCAGGCGCTTGGCCGTCATGCCTTTGGCGCTCAAAGCTGCCTCGACCTTGGTGATTTCTTCCACCGAGCCCGACAGCACCACCTGGGTGGGTGAGTTGTGGTTCGCCACCACCACATTGGCACCGCTCTCGGCCACGGCTGCGCGCACCTCGTCAATGGCCTTGGCCACCGCCGTCATGGCACCCGGCACGGCAGAGGCGTCACGCATCAACTCGCCGCGACGGCGGGCCACCTTGACCAGACTGGCGGCATCCAGCACCCCGGCCTCGTGAAGCGCAGACACCTCGCCAAAGCTGTGGCCAGCGACGCAGTTGGGCCGCACACCCAACACATGCAACACATTGGCCAGCGACTGGCTGTGCACGCCCAGTGCGGGCTGCGCCCATTCGGTGGCGGTGAGCGCTTTTTGCTGCGCCTCGCGGTTGGCGTCGCTGAACACCGGTTTGGGAAACACCACGTTGTGCAAAGGCACCCCGTCAAAAGGCAGGTTGGCGGCATCGTCCCAGGCTTGGCGCGCCACGTCGAAGGCCATGGCCACTTCGGCCCCCATGCCCACATACTGGCTGCCCTGGCCGGGGAACAAAAAGGCCAACTGACCCGCATCAGCCACGCCGGTGGCGTAGTGCACACCAGTAGGACTGCTGTAGGCAGTGCCGGGGGCTTTTTCGATGGTGGCGGCGGCCTGGGTCAGCTTTTGCGCCATCTCATCGGCATCGGCAGCCACCACGGCCAGGCGCGCGCCTGCGGTGGGGGAGAAGGCCAGCTGGGTCTCGCGTGCCGTGTGGCACAGCTCTTTTTTCACGCCCGCCAAGGCACGGCACTGGGCCACCAGTTCAGCCGGGCTGGCGGCACTCAGCAGCACCAGCTCGGTGGGCACGGTGCGCAAACGCCAGGCCGATTTGCCGGTTGGCACCGACGGCACATATTCTTCAAGGGTGACGTGGAAATTGCTGCCGCCAAAGCCAAAACTCGATACCGACGCACGGCGCGGGTGGGTGTTGTCACGGATCCACGGGCGGGCTTTAGTGTTCAGGTAAAACGGGCTTTGCTCAATCTCCAGCTTGGGGTTGGGCCGGTCCACCTTGATGGTGGGTGGCAACACCT
>CAJAVE010000172.1 GCA_903945325.1 uncultured beta proteobacterium
GTGGTTTTGAACCCTTCGCGCTCCCAGTAGCCGCGGAGGAGGCCGGAACGCCGGGCGCCTCATACGGCCCAAATGCGGCCGCCAAATCGGCACCCGGCGCACCGGCCTCCTCCGCGGCTACTGGGAGCGCGAAGGGTTCAAAACCACTGACAGGGAAGGCGGCCAAAGCGGCAGCGCTGGCTGCACAAGTCAATGCAAGCGCCACCGCGAATGCAGAACTGGTAGAGCGCACCCGCGTTGCCGCCGAATACGCAGCACTAGCCAACCGCTCCACCGCCCGCACCTCCATCGCAGCAGTGGGTAGCCCTGGGGTAGGTGACGATTTGGCGATCGCGCAGCGAGCGTATGAGGAGCCTGCCCCAGGGCTACCTGCTGCGGGCACAGAAACAACGCAGCAGCCAAAGATCGACTGGCTAACCGTCCACGGCGCGTCCCTGCACAACCTGCAACACGTCACCGCAAATGTTCCCCTCAAACGCCTGGTCGCCATCACCGGCGTCAGTGGCTCTGGCAAGTCCACGCTGGCCAGAGACGTGCTGCTAACCAATGTGCAAGCAGGCGTCCAAAAGCGCAGCACCAAGGCCGGTCGCGATGCCCTGGGCGCCGGCGAGCAAATCCCATGGACCGGCTGCGAAGGCGTGACCGGATTCGAGACCATAGACCGCGTGCTGGAAGTGGACCAGACACCCATCGGCAAGACCCCGCGCAGTTGCCCCGCCACCTACATCGGCTTCTGGGACACCATTCGCAAACTCTTTGCCGACACGCTGGAGGCCAAGGCGCGTGGCTACGCCGCCAACCGCTTCAGCTTCAATACTGGCGAGGGCCGCTGCCCCGGCTGCGAAGGGCAGGGCATTCGCACCATTGGCATGAGCTTCTTGCCGGATGTGAAAGTGCTGTGCGAAACCTGCCGGGGCGCGCGCTTCAACCCCGAGACGCAGGCCGTCACCTGGCGTGGCAAGAACATTGGCGATGTGCTGCAGATGGAAGTGGACGAGGCGGTGGAGTTCTTTGCCGCCATGCCCGTGATCGCCCACCCGCTGCAATTGCTCAAGGACGTAGGCTTGGGCTACCTGACCCTGGGCCAGCCATCGCCCACGCTCAGCGGCGGCGAGGCGCAGCGCATCAAGCTGGTGACCGAGCTGTCCAAGGTGCGAGACGATGTGGCCAAGCGCGGCAACAAGGTGCCGCACACGCTCTACGTGCTGGACGAACCCACCGTAGGCCTGCACATGGCCGATGTGGAAAAGTTGATCCATGTGCTGCACCGCCTGGTCAACGCCGGGCACAGCGTGGTCGTCATCGAGCACGATCTGGATGTGATTGCAGAGGCCGACTGGGTGATTGACCTGGGTCCCGACGGTGGCAACGCCGGTGGGCAGGTGGTGGCGGCTGCCACGCCCGAAGCCGTGGTGCAACTGGGCACGCACACGGGTGTGGCGCTGGCGGCGGTGCTGGCACGGTAGCCGGTTGAGCTGCTGGAGTCACTATAAAAAAAATAGCTGCTTGCGCAATGAATACGGGGCCTAGAGCATGATTTCACCATCAAATCCGTTGCAGCCGCTGGTCGACGCCCTGCGCGCCTTCGCTGCCGAGCGCGCGTGGGAGCAGTTCCACACACCCAAGAACCTGGCCTGCGCGCTGTCGGTGGAGGCGGCTGAACTGCTAGAGCACTTCCAGTGGCTGACCGAAGCGCAAAGCCAAGCGCTACCTGCGGACAAAAAGGCCCAAGTGGCGGCCGAAGCAGCTGACGTCTTCCTCTATCTGCTGCAACTGTGTGACAAACTGGGCATCGATCTGATAGCCGCCGCCCACGCCAAGATGCAGGTCAATGCCGAAAAATACCCGGTGGCCACGGCGCGCGGCAGCAGCAAAAAATACACCGAACTGTGACCCAATTGCTATTAAAAAAATAGCTGCTTGCGCACATAATACGGGCGCTGGAGGCTAATTTGGCTTGTAACCTAGAATGCCCTTCAAGGGGAAGCCATGACGCCAGAGCAAAAAGCCAGAGTCAGCATCGACGCACTGCTTGTGCAAGCCGGTTGGCACGTCTGCAATGTGGCCAATGCCAACATCCACGCATCCACCGGTGTGGCCATCCGCGAATTCCCCCTCAACCCCGGCTTTGGCTTTGCCGACTACTTGCTCTACGTGAATGGCAAGGCCTGTGGTGTCATCGAGGCCAAGAAACAAGGCGCTACCTTGACCGGCGTAGAGCTGCAAAGTGGCCGCTACGCCCAAGGCCTGCCGACCGCATTGCCCGCCTGGCGCCGCCCACTGCCCTTTGTGTGGGAATCCACCGGCATCGAGACCCACTTCACCAACGGTCTGGACCCCGAGCCACGCGCCCGCAGTGTGTTTGCCTTCTTCCGCCCCGAGCTGCTAGTTCAGTGGCTGGCCTATCTACCCGCCCCAGGCACACAACCCGCCGCCAATGAAGCACCGGGCACTTTCCTCACCCGCATGCGCTCCATGCCCAAGCTCGTCACCGAATGGGGCAGCGGCGGCGCGCACTATTCCCTGTGGCCCGCACAAATCAGCGCCATCACCAACCTGGAAAAGTCCCTCGCCGCCAACAAGCCCAAGGCCCTGATCCAGATGGCCACCGGCAGCGGCAAGACCTTCACCAGCATCGGCTTCATCTACCGCCTTATCAAGTTTGGCGGTGCGCGCCGGGTGCTGTTTTTGGTGGACCGGGGCAACCTCGCCCGCCAGACCAAGAAAGAGTTTGACGCCTACGCATCGCCCTACAACAACTACAAGTTTGGCGAGGAATACATCGTCCAGCACCTGCAAAGCAACCAGCTCGACACATCCGCCCGCGTGGTCATCTGCACCATCCAGCGCATGTTCAGCATGCTCAAAGGGCGCGAGCTGGCCGAGGAGGCCGACGAAGAATCCACCGAACTGGTGGAGAAGCTGTTCAAAGACCCCGAGCCCATTGGCTACAACCCGGCCATCCCGATCGAGAGCTTTGACATTGTGGTCACCGACGAAGCCCACCGCAGCATCTACAACCTGTGGCGCCAGGTGCTGGAGTACTTTGACGCGTATTTGATCGGCCTGACCGCCACGCCCAACAAACAGACCTTTGGCTTCTTCAACCAAAACCTGGTCATGGAATACGGCCACGCCCAGGCCGTGGCTGACGGCGTGAACGTGAATTACGACGTTTACCGCATCAAAACCGAGGTGAGCGAGCAGGGCGCGAAGGTAGACAAAGGCTTCTGGCTGGAAACGCAAGACAAAGCCACCCGCCGCAAAACCGCCTGGCAGTTGGACGACGACTTTGAATACCAGCCCGAAGAGCTGGACCGCGCCGTGCAAACGCCCGACCAGATCCGCACCGTGGTGCGCACCCTGCGCGACCGCTGGCAGGCCGACATGTTCCCCGCCCGCACCGAGCTGCCCAAAACCCTGATCTTTGCCAAAGACGACAACCACGCCGAAAAGATTGTGGAGATCTTGCGCGAGGAGTTTGGCCGCGGCAACGAGTTTGCGCAAAAGATCACCTACCGCAGCGCCCAGGGTGGCGGCACCAGCCCCGAGCAGCTCATCAAAGACTTTCGCACCGGCTATTACCCCCGCGTGGCCGTCACCGTGGACATGATCGCCACCGGCACCGACATCAAACCGGTGGAAATCGTCGTCTTCATGCGCTCGGTCAAAAGCCGCAGCTTCTTCGAGCAGATGAAAGGCCGTGGCGTGCGCGTGTGCAACCCCACGGATCTTGCCGCAGTCAACCCCGGCGAACACGTCAAAAAAGACCATTTCGTCATCGTCGATTGCGTGGGCGTGTGCGAGCGCGACAAAACCGACAGCCGCCCCATGGACGCTAAAAAGAGCGTGCCCCTGGACAAACTGCTGCAAGCCGTGAGCCTGGGCAACGTGGAAGACGAAGTGCTGAGCAGCATCGCCGCCCGCCTGGCCCGGTTGGACAAAGACGCCAGCGACGCCGACCGCGCCAAGGTGCTGGAGTTAAGCGGCGGCAAAACCCTGCGCGACCTGGCGCGCGGCATTGTGGATGCCCTGGCCATCGACGCCACCCAAGACATGCCGCCCGCCGAGGCAGATCAACGGCTTAGGGATGCAACCAAGCCCTTTGCCGCACCCGCATTGCGCGAGCAGCTATTAAAAATGAAGCAAAAAGCAGACTTGGTCATCGACACGGTGACCCGTGACACGCTTATTGACTTCGGTTTCAAAGAGGGCAGCGACCGCGCCACCGCGCTGGTGCAAAGTTTTGAAGATTTCATTGCGCAGCACAAAGACGAAGTCACCGCCCTGCAAATCTTGTACAGCAGGCCCACGCGCGCCCCGCTCAAGTTTGAAGACGTGCAAGCCTTGGCCGATGCGCTGCACGCCCCACCGCTCAACATTGATGAAGGCGCCCTGTGGCAGGCTTACGCCACGCTGCGCAAAGACAAGGTCAAAGGTGCCAAGCAGCGCCGCCTGCTCACCGACCTGGTCAGCCTGGTGCGCTTTGCCATGCAGCAGACCAACGAGCTGGTGCCCTACCCCGAGCGCGTCCAGGCCAACTTCAAGGCCTGGCTGGCGCAGCACCAGCAGGCGCACACCAACCCGTTCACCCAAGAACAACAACACTGGCTAGAAATGATCCGCGACCACATCGCCGCCAACCTCGGCATTGAAATTGACGACTTTGAATACGCCCCCTTCAACGCCCAGGGCGGCCTGGGCAAGGTGCACCAGCTCTTTGGCGCGGAACTGCCAAAGGTGATTGAGGAACTGAATCGGGAGTTGGCGGCGTGAATTCTGTTGATGAGTTGATGACGCGTGCGTTACCCGACGGTTGGGCGTGGAAGACGATGGGAGATATTGCCGACGTCGTTAGTGGCGGCACGCCCAGCACATCTGATGCTTCCAATTTTGAAAACGGCGACATACCGTGGCTGACACCCGCTGATCTCTCTGGGTACACCGCGAAATTCGTTTCTGGTGGAGCACGCAGGCTGACCCAGAAAGGCTTGCATTCGTGCAGCGCGAAGTTGATACCTGCAGGAGCAGTTCTGTTTACGTCTCGCGCTCCGATTGGATATGTAGCCATCGCTAGCAACCCAATTTCAACGAATCAAGGCTTTAAAAACTTTGTGTTGCGTGACGAAGTTCTACCTGAGTACGTCTATTGGTGGCTTAAAGGCGCCAAGCAGCTCGCGAAAAGCCTCGCAAGTGGAACGACTTTTCTGGAGATTTCCGGTACAAATGCCAAAAAATTGCCGATCCCGATTGCGCCACTGGCGACGCAGCGTGAAATCGTCGCCGAACTCGAAAAACAGTTCTCCCGTCTCGACGAAGCCGTCGCCAACATTCAGCGCGTCAAATCCAACCTCAAACGCTACAAAGCCTCCGTCCTGAATGATGCTGTCGAAGGGCGATTACTTGCGAGTGACTCTCCGGCTGTATTGGTAAAGCTCGGCAGCGTTGCAAACCTGATCGATCCGCAGCCAAGCCATAGAACGCCTCCGACTCATCCGGACGGTGTGCCCTATATTGGCATTGGAGATGTTCTGGAAAATGGAAAGCTGGATTTTCAGAACGCCCGAAAAGTCTCGCCAACGGTTCTCGAAGAGCATCGTGCACGGTACACCCTCCGCGTAGGCGATTTCATCTTTGGCAAGATCGGTACGCTAGGTCGCCCTACATTACTGACGCCGCCTTTCACGTACACGCTAAGTGCAAACGTGGTGCTGGTACAGGCTGATGGCGTCCGACTTCTACCTGAATATGCATTGATATTCATGGATAGCCCAAAGTTGTTGAACATGATCAACCGAGACGCGAAGGCCACGACGCAAGCAGCTTACGGAATAAAGCGAATGCGGGATTTGGAGATCAACATCCCCGACATCGAGCAGCAAAGAAAAATCGTCGCCGAAGTCGACCGCCACCTGTCCATCATCCGCGAAATCGAAGCCGAGGTCGACGCCAACCTCAAACGAGCGCAGGCGCTGCGGCAGGCGACTTTGGCGAAGGCGTTTGGTATTGGGAGCAGCAGAATATGACAAAAAGCGCGGCTGAAATTCTTTTTGCCGCAAAGGCAATTGACGATGTTGCGCTGTTTGCCGCGCTCTTTGCACCTCTTGAGTTGCACGCAACATTCGAATCAAAGTTTGCAAGCAGTACTGGCAAGGGTACAGACAGACTCAATGGGTTCCAGTTTGCGAACAGAGCAGCTCACGAGTTATCGATTGCATCGGCGAAGTGCTTGAGCGGGCAGTATCGATTTGCGCCGTTCATGGAGACCCTAAAAACCAAGGGGCGCGATAAGCTTCCGCGAGTCATAGGTGTTCCGACAATACGGGATCGCGTGATACTGCATCAACTGAATAAGTTTCTGTCAGCGGTGTATCCCGACAGGGTTCCAAAGAATGTCGCGAGTACTTATGTCCGTGCAATCTCCGCTGATCTGCAAACAAAAGCGGGGGATGACATCTGGGTTTGTGGAACCGACATCAAGACGTTTTATGACTCGATTCAACGAGACAGGCTCAGCCTTGTTTTGCGCAAGCGCATTAAATGTCTCCCTGCTTTGCGCCTGGTTGAGCACTCCCTTGTAACGCCCACTGTGCCGAAAAACACCCGTCGGCATCGGCATGATGATTACCGATCAAAGAAAGGTGTGCCACAGGGTCTTGCGATCTCGAACATATTGGCGTCCATTTACATGGCGGATGTCGATAAGCCCATGCGAACGATGGGTGTCGCGTACTACCGGTACGTGGATGATGTGTTGATGTTTGGCTCTAAAGACGCCGTTCAGAAAGCATTGAAGACGCTGGACTCTCGATTGAAATATCGTGGTCTTGCGCTGCATGATGTTGCATCTGGCAAGACGCAAATGGCGCCGCTTTCAACACCATTTGGTTATCTTGGCTACACCTTTAAATGGCCCACAATTACTGTACGCGACGCCACTGTAGAACGCTTTTTGCAATCAATTGCAGCCAAATTCAGTGACTACACCCACAACAAAGCACGGCGACTTGAAAAGTTTAAGTACCTGACTGAGGCGCGTGTCGCTGGGATTTTTTTGATGGAGCTGAACGAGCGGTTAACTGGAGCGATCAGCGAGAAAAAGCGATATGGCTGGATAGCGTATTTCAATCAGATTACCGATCTGTCGTTGCTTCATCATTTAGACAAGACGATAGCTGGATTGTTTGCACGCCTACCTGATTTCAAGGGAGTCGCGCCAGAGGAGCTTCGCAAGTTAAGCCGTGCGTATTACGAGATGAAGTTCAATCCGGAGGGCGGATATGTCCGCAACTACGACAAGATCGTTACCCCCGCGCAGCGGGTCAAGTTCTTGGCGGAGCGCGGTCGCATTGGCCCTTCTGAGACGTTGACAGACGCACAGATCAACGACCGGTATGAAAAGTACATAGCTCATATTCTTTCCGCAATGCATTCCGATGAAGGCGTGCTCTATGGTTGATGCGTGTACCATTCAAGTGCAGGTGATGCCTACCGCGCAAGCGGTACCTCTTTGGGCTACGGTCTTTAGAGCGGAAGTGCTCCATACCTCGCGCAAGCGGGGGTCTTCGCTTCAAGCGTTGATACCTTCTCAAGGGCGCGTTTTGCGCGACTGCTTGGGAAGAGGATATGACCTGATTTGTCAGGTGTCACCTGCACCCCCATTTCTCCGAGGCAAGATCAAATGAACGATTTTCTTCAACGTTTGCAGACGCAAGCATGGCGTACGTCGGGCGCGAGATACAACGCGGCTCGCCGGCTAAAGCGAAGAGATTGGCTCGCGACTTTCAGCATCGCCATGTTCTCTGCAATTGGTATCGCACTTGCCGTTGTACAAAAGGTTTACGTAGAAAAGAGTACGCCTGAACTCGAAAGCTACATAACGGTGGTTTCAGCTTGCATAGGTCTGTTTGTTCTAGTGATCAGCCTTATTGAGTGGGGTGCTTCGGGTGCAGTGAAAGCGGACGCATTGCATCGCAATGCAGAGTTGCTTAATCAGTTCCAAAGAAAAATTGAACAGGACTTGGCCTCTTCAAGTGCGCTTAATGAGCCACTCGCGACGGCGCGACGTGAAGAGTACGAAGAGATAAAAGCTGGTTGCGCACATAACCACGAACCCGTGGATGACGAGCTTTTTCGCGCGCAACAACGGCTGAGTAAGGAATTCCGGGCGGACTGCAAACCAGACGGGAAACCACAGATGTCCTGGATAAAAGGTAAGTTGGCGGTGCTGATGGCACTTTGGAGTGCGGCCTGGGCCTATCTTGCGTTTTGGGTGGTGATACTGGGTCTCTTATTGAACATACCTTGGGGGCACTGAGACGTCGTCGCCTATGCGCCAGCCTGACCTCTTCTCCGCCCTGCAATCCAGCAGCGAGGGCATCGACACCGAATTCAAGTCGGCGCGAGGCGGCATGCCCGGCAGTTTTTGGGAGTCCTATTCCGCCATGGCCAACACCCAGGGCGGCACCATTGTGTTGGGCGTGGCCGAAAAGTCCACCGGCCTGGTGTGGGAAGGCGTGCCCGATGCCGCGCAGTTGCGCACGGTGCTATGGGGCCAGTTGAACGACCGGCACAAGGTCAGCGCCAATCTGCTGCGCGATGACGATGTGCGCACGGTGGAAGACGAGGGCCGCCAGTTTGTGGCGGTGAACGTGCCGCGTGCCTCGCGGCTGCAGCGCCCGGTGTTTGTGGGGCCCAACCCCATGACGGGCACCTACCGCCGTGCAGAAGAGGGCGACTACCGCTGCTCAGACGACGAGGTGCGCCGCATGCTGGCCGACCAGTCCGACACGCCCGCCGATTCGCAAATCGTGGAGCACTTTGGCCAGCCCGACTTTGACCCTGAAACGGTCAAGCAGTACCGCAACCGCTTTGCCTCCCGCGCGCCCGACCATCCGTGGCTGCTGTTGGACGATGCGCCCCTGCTCATCAAGTTAAGCGCCCTGCGCCGTGACCGAGCCACGGGGCTGGAGGGCGCCACCGTGGCGGGCCTGCTGATGTTTGGCCGGTTTGAAGCGCTGCGCGATGCGCTGCCGGGCTTTCATGTGGACTACCGCGAGCGCCTGTCCGACGACCCCGCCGTGCGCTGGACCGACCGCGTGGTGCCCGATGGCACCTGGGAAAACAACCTGTTCCAGTTTTATCTGCGGGTGATGCAGCGCCTGTCGGGCGACTTGAAGATGCCTTTCCAGCTGGACCGCGAGCTGTACCGCAAAGACGACTCTGCCGTGCACGAAGCGCTGCGCGAGGCGGTGGTCAACGCCCTGGTGCATGCGGACCATCGCGGGCAGGGTGGTGTGGTGATTGAACGCTACCCGGACCGGATCGAGTTGTCCAACCCCGGCTCGCTGCTGGTCTCGCGCGTGCAGTTGCTGCAAGGCGGCGTGAGCGAATGCCGCAACAAGAGTTTGCAGTTGATGTTCCAGCTCATGGGCGGTGGCGACAAGGCGGGCTCGGGCATGGACAAAATTCGGGCTGGCTGGCGCGCGCAGCATTGGCGCTCGCCCCGGCTGGAAGAATCTTTGCAGCCCGACCGCGTGAAGCTGGTGCTGCCCATGGTCAGCCTGATTCCGGACGAAGTGGACCAGGCGCTGCGCATGCGCTTTGGCGACCGGTTTGCCAAGCTGGACAAAACGGCGGTGCAAGCAGTGGTAACGGCCCAGGTAGAAGGCAGTGTGACCAACAGCCGCATGCAGGAAATCACCGGCGAGCATTCCAAAGACATCACCAGCGTGCTGCAAAGCCTGGTGCGCGATGGCCTGCTGACCCAGCAGAACCAGCGGCGTTGGGCAAGCTACCGCGTGGCAGAAGACTCCCCTCAATCCGGTGAGGACTCCCTTCATTTGGCGGGCGACTCCCCCCAAAGCTCCCCCCAATTGGCAGGGGACTCCCCTCATTTGCCCCCGAGCTCCCCTCATTTGCCCCCGGAACTCCTGTCATTAGCGGAGCCAGCCCGGCTCAAAGGCAAGCTACCAGCGGCTGAAATGCAGGCGTTGGTTCTGCGGCTGTGCGATGGTCGCTGGCTCACGTCCAAGGACTTGGCTGCGCTACTGAACCGTGATGCAGAGAACTTGCAAGGCCGCATTCTTGGTGGGATGGTGAAGAAGGGGCTACTGGAGTTGCGATTCCCGGATGTGCCGAATCGGCCCGATCAAGCGTACCGGACGGTGTCAGTCCCAAATCATTGAACGCCATGACTTCAATCCCTTTCTCCCTCCGCATCTTCGTCGCCGACGGCGACCCCGACGGCCTGCGCATCGTCGACAAGTCCAACTGGATCGGCAAGGCGCTGGTGTTCCCGCGCGCGCTGCTGCCGCAGGTCAAGGCCCGGCCCGAGCTGGCGCAGACCGGGGTGTACCTGCTGCTGGGTCCGCGCCCGGACAGTGAGGGCGACATGCTCTACGTGGGCGAGGGCGACCCCATCCGCCCCCGGCTGGAGAGCCACTATGCGCAAAAAGATTTCTGGACCCGCGCTATCGGCTTCACTACCACCACGGCCGGGCAGCTCAACAAGGCGCATGTGCAGTTTCTGGAATCGCGCCTCATCGCCCTGGCCCGTGCCGCCAAGCGCCTGCCGCTGGACAACGCCAACCAGCCCGCCGAGCCGTCCCTTAGCGAGGCGGACCGGGCCGACATGGAAGTCTTTTTGGGCCACATGCTGGGCATGCTGCCGGTGCTGGGGGTGCATGCGTTTGAGCAAGCGCCCAAAGCCCCCGCCGCCAAGGCCGGCCCGGTGCTCACCTGCAAAGGCAAGGGCGTGCAGGCCACGGGCTACGAAGCCAGCCAGGGGTTTGTGGTGCGGGCGGGTTCGCAGGCAGTGGTGGATTCCGCACCGTCCATGGCGCAGCACGTGCGCGGTATGTTCGACCTGCGCCAGGAGCTGATCAGCAACGGCGTGCTGGTGCTGGCTGGCGGGTTTTACCAGTTCACGCAGGACTACACCTTCAGCGCCCCCAGCACCGCCGCCGCCGTGGTGCTGGGCCGCAGCGCCAATGGGCGTGTGGAGTGGAAGGCAGCGGATGGCCGGACGTTGAAGGAGCTGCAGGAGGCGGAGGCAAGTGCGTGAGTTTCGCCACAATTGGCGATGTTTGAACGTGCTGGCCGCTGGCAAGCCGGTTGAGTACCATCGAACTTATGAGCACAAATCGCTATCGGGCTACAGGTGTTGAGGTCGAGTTCGAACCCGGCTCCCGCGGGCGCGTGCTGCGCAATCTGCTCGGCATCACCCGTGTGCGCGACATGAATCTGGCGGAGTCGCAAGCGTTGGAAATTGCGCAAGACATGGCGCTGGACCGATTTGATGCCGATCATCGGTTTTCGGCCCAGGACATTTGCGATCTGCACACCTTGTGGCTCGGCCCCATCTACCCGTGGGCGGGTGAATATCGGTCGGTGGATATTGGCAAGGGTGGTTTTCAGTTTGCGCACGCCCGTCTCATTCCGGGGCTGATGGCGGAACTGGGGCGTGGAGCGCTCAATAAACACACTCCGTGCCACGTCGCGGATGAGGCCGCACTGGCGTTGGCCATGGCGGAGGTGCATGCTAAGCTGATCCTGGTGCATCCATTTCGCGAGGGCAATGGGCGTCTGGCGCGTTTGCTGGCTTTGTTGATGGCCTTGCAGGCAGGCCTGCCGCCGCTGGACTTCAGCCCCATGCTGGGCCGCGGGCGGCGCATCTACATTGGTGGAATCCATGCCGCAATGGGGCGGGACTATCGGCCCCTGGCGGCAGTGTTCGAAAAAATTATCGCGCGCTCGAAGCAGAGCGCTGCTGCCAATAGGCCGTAAAGCTTTCCTGGGTGGTAGGTGCTTTGGCAGTAGCGGTTGCAGTAAACGGTGCGCGAATGCCTTCAACGGCTGATGACGTTTTGGCAGAGATCCGAAGCGCGGCCTTGCGAGCAGCCACGGTGCGGCTGCGCAGGTACGGGTTGGATTCTTTGAGGGTCATGGAGTTATGGTACTACGCATGAATGCGTTGTGGAAGTGCTTAAACGCAAACTAGATCGCCTGCGTTTGCTAGTATTTTGATAGCTGCTTGCGCAATATCCACGAGGGCTAGCGGCCGAAAAGCCTCTGATTACTGGCGGTGAAGCTTCTCTTGCTGCCAAACCTTGATGAGCGATTGTTAGGGCACATCACGGGCGTTGGCCGCCACTTTCAGTGAGTCCAGCAAATGCTGTGGCAGCCGCAGCGAAATGGTTTTGGTGGTGGGCTTCAGGTTCGGCAGCGTAGCCTTTTGCGCCTTAGACCAGTCCAGGTGTTCGGTGGAGTCGTGCGATTCCCAATACGCGCGTTTGGTCCAAGAGATTACTATGAAACGCATGAAGACACTCCCCGTACGACTCACCCCCGGCCAGGACCTGCGCGCTGCGCTAGAGGCGGCGGTTCTGGCCCAGAACTGCCGCGCAGCCTTTGTGTTGTCCGGCATCGGCAGCCTGTCCACAGCGGGCATCCGGCTGGCGGGTGCGGCGCAGCCCACGCGGCTGACCGGGAGCATGGAGATCCTCACCCTCTCGGGCACGGTGGCTGCAAGTGGCGACAAGACGGGTTCGCACATGCACATGGCCATTTCCACCGCCACGGGGCAGGTGCTGGGCGGGCATGTGGCGCCAGGTTGCATCGTGCTGACCACAGCCGAGGTGCTGCTGGCCCTGCTGCCAGAGTGGCAGTTCACCCGCGAGCCGGATGCGCAGACTGGGTATGACGAGCTGGTGATCCGGCCGCGGGGCTGAATTGCTATTCTTTTGATAGCTGCTCGCGCAATGAATACGGGCTAGAGGCCTATTTGTTCCAGGGGTTCATGAGCTGAACGCCGCTGTTCACAAAGTCTTGCGTGTTGCGCGTGGCCACGGTAAAACCATGCTCCAGCGCGGTGGCAGCAATCATGGCATCGCGCTCAGACCGTGGGTCGGGCACGTGCAGGGCGGCGCACAAGCTGGCGGCCTGCTCGGTGAATGGCAGGATGCGCCCCGCGAAAACAGCTCGAACCTCGGTCAGCCAAACACGAAGCGCCGCTCCTTGTGGTGGGGTGCGCCGCTCCAGGAGCAAGATGCCTTTTTCCAGCTCCAGGATGGTGATGGCGCTCAGGTACAGCGTGCTGGCGCGGTGTTGCGCCGCCCAGTTACGCACCTCGGCTGACTGGTAGGGTTTGCCCCGGCGCAGTTCCGAGATGACGTTGGTGTCCAGAAGGTACATGCGGCCTGCCTATTCCAGCTCGGCGGTGCGGGTGGTGATGTCCAGGCGTGGCGCTTCAAATTCGATCCCGTCTCCGCTAGCAATGCCGTCCATTACCGCCAGCAGAGAAGGCTCCCCGTGCCCGACCATACGGTAGTAGTCGTCAATCTTCAGCAGGGCGAAGGCGGGGCGGCCGCGGTCGGTGATGAACACGGGGCCTTCTGCGGCGGCGCGTTTGGCGCTGGACACATCGCGCGTGAAGTCGCGGCTGGAGAAGGTGTGGACGGACATGGAGGACTCCTTTGGAGAAATTGTTTGTATGTTATGACAAACTCTCTGTGCCGTCAAAACAACTGCAAAGCTGTACAGGATTGCACGCCATGGTTAAAGTAATGAATCCTTACTTTGCGCCAAATGCCATGCTTGCCAAAATCACTTCGAAAAATCAGCTTACGCTGCCCAAGAGCGTGACGCAGGCCGTGGGTGCCACGGAATACTTTGACGTGGAGGCCCGTGCCGGGCAGATCATCCTCACGCCCGTGCGCATCCAGCGCGGGGACGCAGTGCGTGCCAAGCTGGCCGAGCTTGAGTTGACGGATGACGACATGGCTGCTGCCGTAGCCTGGGCCAGAGCGCCGCAAGCCGCGCCAGCCATGGCCGCCGAACAGGTGGCTGCGTATGCGTCAAAGCCTGCCAAGCTCAAGAAGGCGGCTGCCAAAAAGCCTCTGCCCAAAGCATGAGCGCCCCTGTGCGCGTGGTGCTGGACACCAACGTGGTGTTGTCCGCACTGGTGTTTGGCGGTGGCGCGGCAGGGCAGGTGCGCCGGGCCTGGCAGCAGGGCGTGTTGCTGCCTTTGGCCAGCGCGGTCACGGTGCAAGAGCTGGTGCGGGTGCTGGCCTACCCCAAGTTCCGCCTGTCCCAAGCTGAGCAGGACGAATTGTTGGCCGACTACCTGCCTTATGCCCAGGCAGTGCGCATCCCCCAGCCGCCGCCCCAGGTGCCCCCGTGCCGCGATGTGCTGGACGAGCCGTTTATGCACCTGGCCATGGCGGGGAAGGCGCAAGTGCTGGTTTCTGGCGATCGGGATTTGCTGGCTATTGCCGCAGAGTTTGAACGGGCAAGCGGCTGCCCGATTTTGACTTTGGATGTCTTCTGCAAGGCCTACTGTGAGGTGTAATGCCCGCTACTGATTGAGCCCAATGAACACCACCACCAACTCCCTCGTCCAGAAACTCTGGAACTACTGCAACGTGCTGCGCGATGACGGCATGAGCTATGGCGACTATGTGGAGCAGCTCACCTACCTGTTGTTCCTCAAGATGGCCGACGAGCGCAGCGCGCCACCCTACAACCAGGCCAGCATCGTGCCCGCCGCCTATGCCTGGCCCACGCTCTTGGCCAAGGATGGCGACGAGCTGTTTGACCACTACCGTCATGCGCTGGAGAAGCTGGGGCAAGAGAAGGGCACGCTGGGCCTGATCTTCGGCAAGGCGCAAAACAAGTTCCAGGACCCGGCCAAGCTGCGCCGCGTGATTGTGGATTTGATCGACGCCGAGACCTGGACGATTCTGGGTGCCGACGTGAAAGGCGACGCCTACGAGGGCCTGCTGGAGAAGAACGCGCAAGACACCAAAAGCGGCGCCGGCCAGTATTTCACGCCGCGTGCACTCATCCAGGCCATGGTGGACTGCATTGCACCGCAGCCGGGGGAGCGCATTACCGACCCCGCTTGCGGCACGGGCGGTTTTTTGTTCACCGCGCACAACTACATCACCAGCCACAACAAGAGCCTCACGCGTGAGCAACTGAAGCATCTGAAAGAGAAGGCCTTCACAGGTTATGAACTGGTGCAGGGAACGGCGCGTGTTTGTGCGATGAACATGATGCTGCACGGCATTGGCTCCGAAAAACAGGTACCCGTGGTGGTGGGCGATGCACTGGCCGCCGACCCCGGCGAGCGCTTTGAGGTGGTACTGGCCAACCCGCCCTTTGGCAAGAAGAGCAGCACCGTCATCGTGGGTGAAGACGGCCGCACCAGCACCGAGAAAGACACCATCGAGCGCGACGACTTCTGGGCCACCACCAGCAACAAGCAGCTCAACTTTGTTCAGCACATCAAGACCCTGCTGGCCACCCATGGCCGCGCGGCGGTGGTCTTGCCCGACAACGTGCTGTTCGAGGGCGGCGCAGGCGAAACCATCCGCAAGAAGCTGTTGCACGAGTGCGATGTGCACACACTGTTGCGCCTGCCCACCGGCCTGTTCTACGCTCAGGGCGTGAAGGCTAACGTGGTGTTCTTCGAGAAGAAGGGCGCAAGCGAAACCCCGTGGACCAAACAGCTGTGGATTTACGACCTGCGCACCAACAAGCATTTCACCCTCAAGACCAGCCCGCTTGCGCGTGCGGACTTGGATGAGTTCGTGGAGTTGTACAAGGTAGGCAACCGACACCAGCGCCAGGCCGCATGGTCGCCTGAGAACCCCGACGGCCGCTGGCGCGCCTACAGCTACGACGAGCTGGTAGCATGCGACAAAACCAGCCTCGACATCTTCTGGCTCAAGGACGACTCTCTGGCCGACAGCGACAACCTGCCCGCACCGGGCGTGATTGCTCTGGAGATTGTGGAAGACCTGCAGGCAGCGCTGGAGCAGTTCAAGCTGATTGCAGCAGACCTGACCGAAGGCGCTATCGTCGAATAGGTGACAACCCCGCCCTGGCCGACGGCTGCACCGTGGCGCAGATCCCCTTGGGCGTGTTTCGCCTGCCCTACACCACCAAAATCAACGGGGACCCGGTCAAGGACTCAAGTTTGCGCAGTACACCTTCGCCAAAGAGAAAGCCCTGGTCGAAAAGCTGGGCCTGCTGCGCCAGCCCTGAAACAAAGCGAAACAAACCGATACCGCGCAGAGATGACCTGTGCGGTATCCGCCGGCACCATTGCAGTCCTGTTCAACACCTTTTTCAATAGGAACTACTGCCATGAAACGCTGGATCAAACGCTCCCTCTTCGCCCTCTTTGGTGTCACCGTGCTGGTGACCGGCCTGTCGGCCTGCGGCCACCGCAACCACGAGTTTGGCGCCCAACTGAGTGCCGAGGAATATTCCCAGAAGCGCGACAAGATGGTCAGCAAGGCTGCCAGCAAGCTGGATCTGAACGAGGACCAGAAGAAGCGCCTGGCCACCCTGGGTGACAAGCTCTATGAGCAGCGCACCGCGCTCATCGGCCAGACCAAGGACCCCCGAGCCGAGATAAAGACCCTGGTGGCGGGTGCCACGTTTGACAAGGCCCGTGCCCAGACCCTGGTCACCGAGAAGACGACCGTCCTGCAGACCAAGAGCCCTGAAGTGATTGGCGCGCTGGCCGACTTTTACGACAGCCTGAACGCCGCGCAGCAACAGAAGGTGCGCGACTACATGGAAGGTCGCGGTCACTGGTTCCGCCGCGGGTAAAGTCGGGGTGCCATGCACCACATTCTGCTGATCGACGACGACGCGCAACTGGGCCCGCCCCTGGCGGCCTACTTTGCGCGGTTTGACATGGTGCTGGAGTGCGCCCTGCGCCCCAGCACCGGCCTGGAGCGGCTGCGCCAGGGCGGGTTGGATGCTGCCATTCTTGACGTGATGTTGCCCGAGATGGATGGCTTTGCCCTGTGCCGCGCCATCCGCAAGGAGAGTGACATCCCCCTCATCATGCTCACCGCGCGCGGCGACGTGATGGACCGGGTGGTGGGGCTGGAGCTGGGTGCCGACGACTATGTGCCCAAGCCCTTCGAGCCGCGTGAGCTGGTGGCACGCATTCAAACCGTGCTGCGTCGCCGGGTGGCCGCGCCCACGGTCAGCGTACAGACTTCTGCCCCCGGGCGATTGGTGTTCGATGGCCTGGTCATCGACCCCGTCACACGCAGCGTGCAGCGCCAGGGCGAGGCGCTGGAGCTGACCAGCACCGAATTTGACCTGCTGCACCTGCTGGCCGCGCAAGCGGGCAAGGTCTTCAGCCGTGACGACATCCTGAACCAGCTGCGTGGCCATGAGGCCGAGCTTTACACCCGCGCGGTGGACATTGTGGTGAGCCGCCTGCGCAAAAAGCTGGAGCCGCTGGACTGCATCAAAACGCTGCGCAACGCGGGCTATTCGCTGGCGCTGGCCCGGAGGAACGCATGAGCGACGCCGGGCCGCCCCAAGGCGCGAGGGCAAAGGTCCGCTGGCACCGCCGCGCCCGTCACGCGCTGGCCCACTCGCTGCGCGTGCGGCTGGTCGCCCTGTTCCTGTTGCTGGCGCTGGCCATGACGGCGATTTTTGTCATCGGCATGCAAAGGGCGCTGTCCATTGGCTGGCGCGACGCTGCCCGCCCGTTGGTGACGGATTACGTAGACAAACTGGCCGCAGACATCGGCAGCCCGCCGCGCATCGAGGCCGCCCAGGCACTGGTGCAGCGCCTGCCCCTGAGCGTGCGCATCAGCGGCCCGCAGGTCAACTGGCGCAGCAATCCGAATGAACCCGAATACGACCACCCATATGACAACCCAGGCGACCATCGTTTGCGCGACAGCGCCGCCGATGCCAATGGCTGGAACGCCGACGCACCCCGCTTTTTTGAGCGCACGACGGCAGACGGTCACCGCATCCGCTTCGGCCTGAGCGTGCAGGCCTGGCACGACCGGCCCCGCTTCATCGGCTGGATCACGCTGGGCCTGTTGCTGGGCCTCACCGCACTGGCCTATGCCCGCGTGCGGCGCATGCTGCGCCCGCTGGACGACATTCGCGCCGGTGCGCAACGCTTTGGCGCGGGTGACTTTGCACAGGCTATTCCCGTGCGCCATGCTCACCGTCCCGATGAACTGGGCGAGCTGGCCACCACCATCAACACCATGGGCGGCGACATCCACCAGATGCTGGAAGCCAAGCGCACCCTGCTGCTGGCCATTAGCCACGAGTTGCGCAGCCCGCTCACCCGCGCCCGGCTCAACACCGAGCTGCTGCCCGAAACGCCCGAGGTGCAGCCCAGCCGCGAAGCCCTGCTGCGCGACCTGGGCCAGATGCGCGATCTGGTGACTGACTTGCTGGAGAGCGAACGCCTGGCCAGCCCGCACGCAGCGCTGCACCGCGAGCCCACCGACCTGGCGGTGCTGGTGGCCGAGGTGGTTGCCGCGCTGGATGGTGCAATGAACGGCGCACCCGCCATCGTGCAAACCCTGCAGCCCGGTGTGCCTGTGCTGCAGCTGGACCGCACCCGCATGCGCCTGCTGCTGCGCAACCTGCTGGACAACGCCCTGCGCCATAGCGTGGATGCAGCCCAGCCGCCCGAAGTGACGTTGGCACAAACGGCAGACGGTGCCATTCAGATCACCGTGCGTGACTTTGGCATGGGCGTGCCCGATGACCAGATCCCCCACCTGGCGCAACCCTTCTACCGGCCCGACACTGCCCGCACGCGCGAGGGTGGTGGCGTGGGCTTAGGGCTATACCTGTGCAAGCTGGTGGCCCTGGCGCACGGCGGCAGCTTTGTGGTGCGCAATGGCCAACCTGGGCTGGCCGTGTGTGTGACACTTCCAGCACCATGATCACCTACTACAACCCCCTGCACGCACGCCACCACGGCAAGGTAGAAATGTTTCGTGGCGCGCTAGTGCCCTGCTTCGAAGTGCCGGCCCGGGTGGACCATGTGCTGGCCGAGCTGCAGAGCCGCCAGCTGGGCATTTTGCAGCCACCTTTTGCGTTTGACGACGCCCTGCTGGCGCGCATCCACAGCCCGCGCTACCTGCGCTTTCTGGCCACCGCCTGGGACCAGTGGGTAGCGCTGGATGCTGCCAATGCCCGCAAAGACATACTGCCCTCGGTCTGGCCCACGCGCACTTTTCGAACGGACATAGAGCCCGACAACTTTGCCGCAAAGATGGGTTTGTATTCCTTCGACGCGGGCACGCCCTTTACTGCTGGCACCTGGGTAGCGGCGCGTGCTGGTGCCCACTGCGCGCTGAGCGCGGCGCAGCGGCTGGTGCAGGGCGACCGCGCCGCCTTTGCCCTGAGCCGCCCGCCGGGTCACCACGCGGGTGCCGACTTTTTTGGCGGTTACTGCTTTCTGAACAACGCAGCACTTGCCGCCCAGCATCTTCGCGATGCCGGCATGGCCAAGGTTGCTGTGCTGGACGTTGACTACCACCACGGCAACGGCACGCAGGCTTGTTTTTACGACCGCGCCGACGTGTTCTTTGCCAGCATCCACGGCGACCCGCGCACCGAATACCCGTTCTACCTGGGCCATGCGGATGAGCGCGGCGCAGGCGCGGGGCTGGGTGCCAACCTCAACCTGCCGCTGCCACGCGGTACCGGCTTTGACGTGTGGTCGCAGGCGCTGGACACCGCGCTGCAGGCCATCGCCACGTTTGGCGCTGACGCACTGGTGGTGTCGCTGGGCATGGACACCTTTGTCGGTGACCCCATCTCCGGCTTCACACTGGCCAGTGCAGACTATTCTGCCGTTGGGCAGCGCATTGCGGCAGCGGGCTTGCCTACAGCGTTTGTGTTTGAAGGCGGTTACGCCGTGGCCGAGGTGGGCGTCAACGCGGTCAACGTGCTGGAGGGGTTTGTAGCGGCCTGAAACATGCTACAAAAAAAGTAGCTGCTTGCGCAATGTTTTAGAGGGCTAGAGCCCGATTTGGCTTGTAACCTGGAATGCGGTCCAGGGAGAAAGCTTGCATCAATGCAGTATGCGCATAATATGCGCATGACGTATTTCCAGGAGCTTTCAATGTCTGCCTTTGTCGAGCAATCCCGCAAACGCCCGGTCAACCTGACGCTGAATGAGGCCCTGGTGGCGCAAGCCAAGGTCTACACCAGCAATCTGTCTGCCACCATGGAGGCGTTATTAGCGGACTTTGTGGCCAGCCAGCAGTTCGCCCAGCAGGCGCGCCAGCAGTTGGCCGATACCTGCGCAGCCGACTGGAATGCCGTGCATACAGCAGTGGGATCGTTTGCAGACGAACACACCACACTCTGATGGCGCAGTTTGATGTGCATCGCAACAAGGGGGCGTTGCGCGAGTCCATTCCCTTCGTCGTGCTGGTGCAGTCTGCCCAGTTTGACCGCTACCGCAGGCGCATGGTGGTGCCCTTGGTTCGTCGCAATACCTTGCCGGGAAACACGCCCACGGTGGGTTCGCGCTTGAACCCTGTGTTTCAGGTGGAGGGGATGGATTTGGTGCTGCACCCGCTTGACATGGTCTCTGTGGCGCAAGACCAATTGGGCGGGCATGTCGGGTCGCTGGCCGACCAAGGGCAAGCGATTGCCGATGCGCTGGATGAACTGCTGACCCGCTCCTGAGGTTAAGAAAACGGGAGCAGCTGCAGCGGAGCCTCTGAAAGGGCGCACGGTCTGCATAATATTGGCCATGATCCAACTGCATTACCACCCCAGCGACGCCAGTCTGATGCCCCACATTTTGCTGGAGGAACTCGGCGTGCCGTTCGAGCTATTGCTGGTAGACCGGTCGAGCAATGCGCAGAAGTCTCCGCAATACCTGCAGCTCAATCCCAATGGGCTGATCCCGGTGCTGCAAGACGGTAGCCTGGTTTTGTACGAGACACCCGCCATCCTCATGCATCTAGTCGACACCCATCCGCAAGCCCAGTTGCTGCCCCCGCTCGGTAGCCACGAGCGCGCCCATGCGTACAAGTGGCTGGCGTGGTTGTCCAACACCTTGCAAACCCAGCTGGTGCAGTATTTCTATGCCGAGCGGTATGTGCAGAGCAGTGGCGTTGCCGATTTTCGGGCGCGTGCGGAGGCACGGCTCGCGCCCTTGCTGGAACAGGTGGACGCCCAGTTGCAGGTCGGTGGTGGTCCGTGGCTGCTGGGAACGCACTACAGTGCTGCCGACTGCATGGCTTTTGTGCTGTGTTGCTGGACGCGCAATCTGGCACACCCTGCGAGTCAGCGTCCGGCCATTGGTGCGTACATCGCCCGCATGCGCCAGCGCCCGGCGGTGCAGCGCGCCGTCAGCACCGAGCAATTGCCAGAGTCATTTTTTGTCCGCGCGGCGGACCCGTTGAGCCATTGATCAGCCGCCCGGAGCACGGCCCTGCAGCACGGCGCGCGCCACTTCGGCAAACCCCGCACCGCGTTCGCTGGGTGCTATGTAGCGGGGCAGGTGCGTCAGCTGATCCGCAAAATGGCGGATGTTGGCCACGCCCACACTGTGGGTGAAGTGCTCAAACATGGCCTGGTCGTTGCCCGAGTCGCCCACAAACACCCAGCGGTCGATTTCCTGTTCCAGGTCGCGGCCCAGCAACTCGCGAACGATCCAGTTGGCGCCATGCCATTTGTCGAAGTCGCCAAAGCAGCCGTGGATGTGGATGCTGCTCACCGTGGTTTGCATGCCCTCGCGCTGCAGTACGGCCAGCACACGCTGCACGGTGGCGGGCGGTAAATGGGCGTGTTCGTTGTAGTCAAAGGCGATGTCGGTCTCGCGGCCCGCGCTGTCGCGGGTGAGGAATACGCCCGGCACTTCAAACATCACCCGTGCCGCGATCTTTCGCATACGCAACTGATTGTCAGCTCGGGTGGCGGTATCTTGTTGATATAGTTTTGATAGCTGCTTACGCAATGTCTGCGGGCCTTGCGAGCATATTTGATCTAAATAATCACCTTGAACTGCGGGTGTAAACGCCACCGCGCCATTCTCGGCCACCATCGCGTCGACAGGCCAGGCTGTTCCTGATGCGCCCGACATGAATGGCTCGCACCAGCCAATCGGCCGCCCGGTAATGGGAATGACGACCAGCCCAGCCGCCTTCAGATCGGCCAGTGCCTGCAGCGCATCGGGTGTGATGGCGCCGTGCGTGGTGAGTGTGTCGTCGATGTCGGTGAACACGCCGACGATTTGGCCACGCTCTGAGGCGGGCCAGGATGACAGGGGCAGCATGGCCTAGCCAGCGGTTTGCAGGGCCAAGCCCGCATGCTCGCGCAGCGGATGGAAGTGGATCTTGGGAAAGCGCTCCTGCGCCAGCCGCACGTCGTAGGGGCTGGTGCACAGATAGGCCAGCGTGTTGGCAGCATCACGCGCCATGCGCATGGGGTAGGCCTCGCAAAAGGCTTTCAGCTCCTGTGGCGTATCGGCGGTTATCCAGCGCGCGCCGGTGTACTGGCAGCCTTCCAGCCGGATGTCGGCGTCGTACTCGCCCTTCAGGCGGTGCTGCACCACTTCAAACTGCAACTGGCCTACGGCACCCAGCAGCATGTTGCCACCTACTTCGGGGCGGAATACCTGGATGGCACCCTCTTCACCCAGCTGCGCCAATCCTTGCTGCAACTGCTTGGTGCGCAGCGGGTTGCGCAGCACCACGGTCATGAACATCTCGGGCGCGAAGAAGGGCAGGCCGGTGTACAGCAGGTTGACGCTGCCATCGGTGATGGTGTCGCCCAACTGCACACCGCCGTGGGTGGTAAAACCGACGATGTCGCCGGCATAGGCCTCTTCCACCGCCTCGCGGCGCTGGCTCATGAAGGTCACCACGGACGTGGGCCGCAGCTCTTTGGCCGTGCGCATGACTTTCAGCTTCATGCCCGGTGTGTATTTGCCCGACGCCATGCGCACAAAGGCGATGCGGTCGCGGTGGTTGGCGTCCATATTGGCCTGCACCTTGAAGACCACGCCGCTGAAGGCATCGTCTTCCGGTTGCACTTCTTTCACCACCGGCTGGCGATTGACCACCGTGGTGCTGACGCGCATTTGCGGGCTGGGCGCCAGGTCGACCAGGGCGTCCAGCACTTCCATCACACCAAAATTATTGACACCGGAGCCAAAGAACACGGGGGTTTGCTTGCCGGCCAGAAAGGCAGCGTGGTCCCAGGCGGGGGATGCGCCAGTGGCCAGCTCCATGCTGTCCATGGCGGACGTCCACTCATGGCCAAAGCGCTTTTCCAATGCGGCCTGGTCGCTTAGGGGCATGGCATCAAAGTCCTGCGGGCGGCGGTCTTTGCCACCGTCAAACACGGTCATCATCTGCGTGCGCAGGTTGACAATGCCGCCGAATAATTTGCCCTGGCCCACCGGCCAGGTCATGGGCACACAGGGCATGCCCAGTTCGCGTTCGATCTCGTCCAGTATGTCCAGTGGCTCGCGCACTTCGCGGTCCATCTTGTTGACGAAGGTGATGATGGGCGTATCGCGCTGGCGGCAGACTTCAATCAAGCGGCGGGTCTGAGCTTCCACACCGTTGGCCGCGTCGATCACCATCAGCGCCGAGTCCACAGCCGTGAGCACGCGGTAGGTGTCTTCACTGAAGTCCTTGTGGCCGGGAGTGTCGAGCAGGTTGATGACGTGGTCGCGGTAGACCATCTGCATCACGCTGGATGCGACCGAAATGCCGCGCTGCTTTTCAATCTCCATCCAGTCGGAGGTGGCGTGGCGCGTGGCCTTGCGGGCTTTCACCGAGCCGGCGATCTGGATCGCGCCCGAGAACAGCAGCAGCTTTTCGGTCAGCGTGGTCTTGCCCGCGTCGGGGTGGGAGATGATGGCAAAGGTGCGGCGGCGGCGGGTTTCGGCAAGGAAGGACACAGTGGAGTTTCGCGTTCAGTGTTGCAGGTGTTGGGGAATGTCCGAGGCTTGGTGTAGTACGCGGACGATGTCGATGAAATCGGGGCGGTCAATGTAGAAAACAGCGTAGGGGAAGTCGCTGACAAGCCAGAAACGCAGTTCGCGCAACTGGTCTTCGTTAGCGTATCGCAGCGAGCCCGTGGCCGGATGTTTTGCTATGTATGCTTCCGCCACCAAATAAGCTTCAATGAAACGCAGCGTCATGTGCGCGGCGTGCTCATCGTAATAGGCTGCGGCATCATTCAAGTCGTCCCGAGCCTGCTCGCGCAGTCGTATGGGGCGCATTAGTTTTGCCGTGAGCGACGTTTGGCTGACTGCGCTTTCAAATGGGCGCCGATATCGTAGTCCGGGGGCAGTAAGGGGGACTCCAGTCCCTCCTGAATCAGCCGCTTGAAACGATCTTCCTTGGCGCGTTCTTCGTCCCGCCGCACGAGGTCTCGCATGTACTCACTGGCCGAGCTGTAGCCCCGCGCCTGGATGCGGCTGTCCACAAAGGCCTTTAGGTCCTCGGTCAGGGAGATGTTCATGGTCACGGTGCTCATGAGCGAATTTTAGCTGGGCTTGGCAAAGATTGCCAAATTCTCGTGGTGTTGCGTGTTGAGAGCAGATTGTGTTCAGTATTCGTATAATCTGCGTTTTCCGAGGAGCGTTGCAGTTCACGCGCAGTGAACGAGGCTCGGAAAGCTGGCCCCAGCGGTCAGTTCCAAGACCAACGACGCTCACCCACTGATCTGTGCGGTGAGCCTTTTCCCGGTTTCATGCACGGTCAGTGGCATTTCAAAATTGATTTTTGGAGTTAGCCATGAGCGCACTGAAACCTGCAAGCACAACCGAAGACTACAAGATTGCCGACCTGAGCCTGGCCCCATGGGGCCGCAAGGAACTGACCATTGCCGAGACCGAAATGCCTGGCCTGATGGCCATCCGCGAAGAGTTCACCAAGAGCCAGCCCCTGAAGGGCGCGCGCATCACCGGCTCCCTGCACATGACCATCCAGACCGGCGTGCTGGTCGAAACCCTGCAAGCCCTGGGCGCCGAAGTGCGCTGGGCATCGTGCAACATCTTTTCCACGCAAGACCACGCTGCTGCCGCTCTGGTGGCGCAAGGTACGCCCGTGTTTGCGCACAAAGGCGAGTCGCTGGAAGAGTATTGGGATTTCACCCACCGCATTTTTGAATTCAAGGGCAA
>CAJAVE010000173.1 GCA_903945325.1 uncultured beta proteobacterium
CAAAAAAAAGCCGAAAACCCTTGATTTCATTGGATTTTCGGCTGTTTTAGAGTGGTGCGCGGAGCCGGACTCGAACCGGCACGCTATTGCTAGCGTCAGGACCTAAACCTGGTGCGTCTACCAATTTCGCCACCCGCGCAAAAATACAAAAAGGGCGGTCAATCGTCCCGGCAAACACCGTTTGCCGAACCCAGACCACCCATTTGAAATTGGTCAACCCGCTATTTTAACCTGCTGCGGGGCTCTCTCTTTTGACCCGGAACCAGGCGGCGTACATGGCCGGTAACGCCAGCAGCGTCAGTACGGTGGCAACAATCAGCCCGCCCATAATGGAAACCGCCATCGGACCCCAAAAAACCGAGCGCGACAATGGGATCATGGCCAGCACGGCAGCGGCAGCCGTCAGCACAATGGGGCGCAGACGCCGCACGGCCGACTCGACAATGGCGTCCCACACCGGCACACCGGCTGCCCTGTCCTGCTCAATCTGGTCGATCAAAATCACCGAATTGCGCTGGATCATGCCCATCAGTGCGATCACTCCCAACAGTGCCACAAAGCCGAAAGGGCGGCCCGAAACCATCAAGGCGGCAGCGACCCCGGCAATCCCCAGCGGCCCGGTCAGGAAAACCAGCATGGCACGACTGAAACTGTGCAATTGCAACATCAACAAAGTAAAGGTAACAAACAGCATGATCGGAATCCCTGCTGCAATCGAGGCGGACCCCTTGCTACTTTCCTCCACTGCGCCAGCCACTTCAATGCGGTAGGCGGTCAACCCCTTGGCCTTCCAGCCAGCCTCCAGTTCGCGAAGCCCAGGCAGTAGCTCAGCCGTGACCGTCGCACCCTGCAGGCCTTCCGCTATATCACCCTGCACCGTGATGGAATAGTCGCGGTTATCACGCCACATGACTCCTGGCTCCCATGTGAACACGGGTTTGGCAATTTGTGTCAGCGGTATGGATTTGCCACTGGCGGTTGGCAGGTAAGCGTTGGCCACATCGGTAATCGCATTGCGTTCGTCCAGTGGCTGGCGCAGCACAATGTCGATCAGCTTGTCGCCCTCCCGGTATTGGCCTACCGTGGTTCCGCCAAACATGGTTTTGGAGGCCTGGGCGATGCTCTGACTGGTAACCCCCAGTGCGCGCGCCTTGCTCTGATCCACTTCCAGGCGTATGGCCTTGACGGATTCATTCCAGTTGTCATTTACGCCACGCGTGTTGCTGCTGGCGCGCATCACCGCTTTGACTTCATCAGCGCGGGCTCGCAATACGGTCGGGTCAGCACCCACGACCCGGAATTGCACCGGGTAGGCCACCGGTGGGCCGTTGGGCAAAATCTTGACCCGCGCACGTACCTCCGGGAATTCTTGTGCAATCAGGGCCGGAAGCTTGATGCGCAAAGGCTCGCGCAGCTTCAACTCCTTGGGCACGATGATGAATTGGGAGACGTTGCTCTGCGTGAAAATGTTATCCAGCGGTAGATAGAAACGCGGCACACCGGAGCCGACCCAGGTACTGACGGTCTGGACGCTGGACTCTTGGAGCAGCCGCGCTTCAATGCGCTTGGTGGTCAGTTCGTTCGCAGCGAAAGAGGTGCCTTCGGCGTACCAGACATCCAGCAATATTTCGGAGCGCGCCGAGTCGGGGAAAAACTGCTGCTGTACACGACCCATGCCCACGATGCCCAACGCAAAGGTCAACAGCATGATGCCAATGGTGGCCCAACGGTGCTCCACGCACCAATTCACTGTTTTGCGAAAGCTGTTGTAGAACGGCGTGTTGAACAGCTCGTGTGGCTCGTCCCCTACATCATGCGGTTTTATTTTCAGGAACACCGTTCCCAGGTAAGGCACAAAATAGACCGACACCAGCCAGCTCAGCACCAACGCCATCACCGTCACACCAAAAATGGCAAAGGTGTATTCGCCGGTAGATGATTTGGCAATGCCAATGGGCAGAAAACCAACTGCCGTGATCAAGGTGCCGGTGAGCATCGGCATGGCGGTGATCTCATACGCAAAACTCGCAGCGCGCACCTTGTCCCAGCCTTCTTCCATCTTGCGCACCATCATCTCCACCGCAATGATGGCATCGTCCACCAGCAGGCCCAGCGCGATGATGAGTGAACCCAACGATATTTTGTGTAGACCAATGCCCCAATAGCCCATGCCCAGAAAGGTCACAGCCAGCACCAGTGGAATGGTGATGCCCACCACCAGACCGGGGCGCATGTCCACGTAATAGCGGTTGTACCAGTGGGTACCACCGTTGCGCTTGTGCAGGCCCAGGCTGATGAAGCTTACCGCCAGCACAATGGCGATGGCCTCGATCAGCACACCCACAAATTCATTGACGGACTTGGCCACAGCGGCAGGCTGGTCCTGTACCTTGACCAGATGAATGCCGGCGGGTAAGGTTGCGTCGATTTTTGCCGTGGCGACGGCCAGCGCTTTGCCCAGGGCAATGATATCTCCGCCCTTGGACATCGAAACCCCCAGCGCGATGACCTGTTTGCCCTGGTGGCGTACTTTGAGCGTCGGGGGGTCGACGTAATCGCGCTTGATCTCGGCAATGTCGCCCAGACGTAGCTGGCTTCCAGAGCTACCCCGGATGGGCATGACGCGGAGTTGTTCGACCGCCTGGAACTGGCCCGCTACCCGCACCTGCACCACATCCAGAGGAGTCTGTATCGCGCCTGCACCCTCCACCGCGTTTTGCTGACCCAGCTGGGCCAGCACCTGGTTCATGTCCAGGCCCAATTGGGATAGACGCTTTTGCGAAATTTCGATGAACAGCTTTTCGTCCTGCACACCCATCAAATCGACCTTGTTGACATCGGTCACACGCAGCAATTTCTGGCGCACGTCGTCGGCAAAGGATTTGACCTCGGCGTCCGAAAAACCATCGGCCTCCAGCGCGTAAATCACGCCGAACACATCACCAAACTCATCGTTGAAAAAAGGCCCCTGCACCCCTGCGGGCAGCGTGCCTCTGATATCACCGACCTTTTTTCGCACCGTGTACCAGATATTGGCCACATCGCTGGCTTTGGTCGAGTCCTTGACCTGGAAAAGGACCGTCGACTCACCCGGTTTGGAGTAACTGCGGATCTTGTCGGCGTTGGGTACTTCCTGTAGAGTGCGCTCCACCTTGTCGGCGACCTGCTCGGCCATCTGCTGTGCCGTGGCACCGGGCCAGAAGGCACGCACCACCATCAGTCGGAAGGTGAACGGCGGATCTTCGTCCTGCCCGAGCTGAAAGAATGCATTGGTGCCCAGCACCATCAGCACAATCATCAAAAACTTGGTCAGTGGCGCGTGGTCAATCGCCCAGCGCGACAGGTTAAACCCCTTTTCAGGGTGCAGATGTTGGTCTTTCATGGCGCGCTCACTTCACACTGACAGCGCTGGCGGGAGCAGCCATTGTCGAAGCCGATGGCGCTATCGATTGAATAGCTGGTTGCGCAGTATTTACGGGGGTTACAGCCGTTTTTTCCTTATAGATAGTGACCTTTTGGCCCGGCGACAGCACATGAACACCCGCCGACACCACCTGCATGCCAGGCTGCAGGCCAGCGGAGACAACCACGTCATTGCCGTCGGCCGTTGCAACCTGAATGGGCTGTAGTTTCACGGTCATGCTGGCGGTGTCGAGCACCCACACAGCAGACGACTGACCGTCCTGGCGCAGTGCGCTGGTGGGCAGTTTGATGACCTGTACGCCGCTGCGCTCCAGCGCCTGCGGCAGCACAGTCACCGTGGCACCCAGCGCAAGCGCGTCCTTGGCGGGCAGCGACACCTTCACACCAAAGGTTCGCGTCACGGGGTCCGCACTGGCGGCCAACTCCCGCACCACACCGCGCAGGGTTGTCTGCGCACCCCAGGACCGTACGTTGACCCCCGACCCGATAGTCATTTGGGCCACCTTGTCTTCAGGTACAGCAAAGACCACATCACGCGGGCCATCCTGCGCGATGCGCACCACCGGCGTTCCGGCGGCTACGACCTGACCTGTCTCAGCCTCGACCGCCGTCACCACGCCGGATACATCGGCCACCAGGGTGGTGTAAGCCGCTTGATTGCCCTGCGCAGAGCCTTGCGCAGTGGCCTGATCGAGTTGTGCCTGGGCAGCTTTCAGGGTCGCGTCACGCCGCTCCAGTTCGGCACCGCTGATGAAATTCTGGTCGCGTAACTCCTTGTAGCGTTTGAAATCAGCTGCCGCCAGATCGCGGTTAGTCGCGGCGGCTGTCACCTGCGCCTTGGCAGCCTGGGCTGCCAGCTGGTAGTCCTGCGGGTCCAGCTGTGCCAGAACCTCACCCGCCTTGACCCGCTGGCCCAGTTCGACCTGGCGGCGCACGATCTTGCCCCCCACCCTGAAGCCCAATCGTGACTCCACCCGAGCGCGCACCTCACCGGCAAACTCACCGCCGGAGCGCATTCCTTCGACCCCTACAGTCAGGACCTTGACGGCGCGAACGGGCTCTTCGGAAGGAACGGGCTTGGAGCATGCACCCAGCAGGGCGGTGGCGGCGACAAGTGTCAGCGCAGCGGGGATGAATTTGAAGTTCATGGCAGGGCGGTGGTGGGTAAAACGGTGAAGGAACCATCTAATGACCGAATGGTTAGTAATTTAGTTTAACCGAAAAACCTTGTCAACCCGGGGGCAAACACTCACTCGTAGGCAATTACGGCTTTACCCGCATCCGCCTGGGCCCGCCAGCCTGCCAGCGCGGCATCGCTGGGGTAAAACTTGGCGTTGTCACCCAAATGCAGTTCGGCAACCGCACCGGAACAGTCAGCCTGCGCATCGCCCACCCGCTGTACCGCCAGGCGCACCGCCAAACCGCGCATGAGTTCGCCCTGCTCCGTCACTTCCCGGCGAGCCGGAAATTCACGCACCAGGCGCGCCACGTCGGGGCCAACAGACGCGCCTGCCTTCACCGCCACGCGCAAGTACTTGCCAAAGCGGCAACGCGCCTGCTCCAAATCCCACACCTGGGTGATAGTCAACTGCTTGCCGCCAGAAAAACGGTCGTCGCGCACCTTGCCCATGACGATGATGAGTTCGTCGTCCTTGAACAGGTGCTTGTTGGCGTTGACCAACTCCTCTTCGGCTCGCGCATCAATCATGGCGGACTTGTCGTCCAGCTTGAACAGCGCGAGCTTGCCGCGCTGGCCGTTGATGACACGAAAGTCGGTGACGATGCCAGCCAGCAACTGCGGCTCGCGGGTATCAATCAGCTCTTCGATCGGGCGTTTGGCAAATTTGCGTACTTCCAGCGTCACCTCGTCAAACAAATGGCCCGACAGGTAAAAGCCCACCGCCGTCTTCTCGTAGGTCAGTTGCTCCTTGATGCCCCAAGGCATGGCGTCAACCAATTCCGGCTCTTGCGTGCTGGAGCCGTGGTCATCATCGCCGCCCATGTCAAACAGGCCCTGCTGGTTGGCGTTCGCCGCGCTGGCCGCCGCAAAGTCAAACGCCCGGTCAATGGAAGCCGACAATGCGGCCCGGTTGAGCTGCAAACTGTCAAAGGCACCCGCCTTGATCAGCGCGTCCACACAACGCTTGTTCAGGCGGCTTCGGTCCACGCGTCGGGCAAAGTCAAACAGGCTGGTGAATGGCCCCTCTTCACCGGTGGGGCCTTTGCCCTCACGCGCCGCCACAATCGCGTCAATGGCCTGCTGACCCGTGCCCTTGACAGCCCCCAGGCCATAGCGAATCTCCTTGTTGGAGATGGGCTCAAAGCGGTGGCGGCCCCGGTTGATATTCGGCGGCTCAAAGCTCAGACCCATTTTCTCGGCGTCTTCGAACAAGACTTTGAGCTTGTCGGTGTCATCCATTTCTACCGTCATGTTGGCGCAGAAGAACTCGGCCGTGTAATGCACCTTGATCCAGCCCGTGTGGTAGGCCAGGAGCGAGTACGCGGCAGCATGTGACTTATTGAAGCCGTAGCCGGCGAACTTCTCCATCAGATCGAAGATTTCGTCGGCTTTCTCCTGCGCAATGTTGTGGGTGGCCAGGGCACCTTTGCGGAAGTTCGTGCGCTCCTTGGCCATCTCCTCGGCCTTCTTCTTGCCCATGGCACGGCGCAGCATGTCGGCGGCACCCAGCGAATAGCCACCCAGAATCTGCGCGGTCTGCATGACCTGCTCCTGGTAGACCATGATGCCATAGGTCTCGCTCAGCATTTCGGCCACCGCCGGGTGGGGGTAATCCACTTCTTCACGCCCGTGCTTGCGCGCCACGAAGCTGGGAATCAGGTCCATGGGGCCGGGGCGGTACAGCGCGTTCAGCGCAATCAGGTCCTCCAGGCGGGAGGGTTTGGCGTCCTTGAGCATGCGCTGCATGCCGGTACTTTCAAACTGGAACACCGCTTCGGTTTTTCCATCTGAAAACAGCTTGTAAACCCTGGCATCGTCCAGCGGCAAATTCTCATAAGCAAAGTTCTCCTGACCCGCATGGCGTTTGACGATGAGACTGCGCGCAATCTCCAGAATGGTCAGCGTGGCCAGGCCCAAAAAGTCAAACTTCACCAACCCAATGGCCTCGACGTCGTCCTTGTCATACTGACTGACCGCCGACTCGCTACCGGGTTGCTGGTACAGAGGGCAAAAGTCCGTGAGCTTGCCCGGCGCAATCAGTACACCGCCTGCGTGCATCCCGATATTGCGCGTCATGCCTTCGAGCTTGCGCGCCAGCTCCAGGAGGGTCTTGACGTCTTCTTCCTTTTCCTCGCGCTCGGCAAGGATGGGTTCGTCAACGGAGGCATAAATATACTTGTCGTCCTTGCCCTTGACGAAACCAGACGGCGGCAGTTGCAACGTGACGTTGGTGCCGGGTTTATTGGGAATGAGCTTGCTGATGCCGTCGCAAAAGGTGTAGCTCATGTCCAGCACACGGCCCACATCACGGATAACACCGCGTGCAGCCATGGTGCCGAAGGTGGCGATCTGGCTCACGGCGTCCTTGCCGTATTTGGCCTTCACATAGTCGATCACCAGGTTGCGGTTGGTCTGGCAAAAGTCGATATCGAAGTCGGGCATGGAGACCCGCTCGGGGTTCAGGAATCGCTCAAACAGCAGCTTGTAGCGAATCGGGTCCAGATCGGTAATCTTGAGCGAATAGGCCACCAGCGAGCCGGCACCGGAACCACGCCCCGGCCCCACCGGGCAGCCATTGCTCTTGGCCCAGTTGATGAAGTCTCCCACGATCAAAAAGTAACCGGGGAAGCCCATCTTCAGGATGGTGCCGATCTCAAACTCCAGCCGTTCCACGTACAGCGGCATCTGGGCATTGCGCTCGGCTTCCACCGGGTACAGGTGCGCCATGCGCTCCTTCAGTCCTTCGTGCGAGGCGTAGCGGAAATATTCGTCCGGCGTCATGCGTTGCCCATTGACCAGGGGCGTGGGGAACTCGGGCAAATAGTTTTTACCCAGCACCAGCGTCAGGCTGCAGCGCTTGGCGATCTCGACGGTATTGGCAATGGCGGTGGGAATGTCGGCAAACAGCGCCTGCATCTCGGCAGCGGATTTGAAATACTGCTCGCGCGTGAACTTGCGCACACGCTTGGCGTTGCCCAGAATCTCGCCGTCGGCAATGCAGACGCGCGCCTCGTGGGCTTCAAAATCGTCGGGGGTGGTGAATTGCACCGGGTGGGTTGCCACCACAGGCAGCTTGATGCGTGCGGCCAGTTGCACGGCGGCAATCACATGGGCCTCGTCATCCACACGCCCTGCGCGCTGCAACTCCAGGTAAAACCGGTGCGGAAAAACACCTGCCAACTGCAGAGCCACTTCCAGCGCTCGCGCCTGATCGCCCTGCACCAGCGCCTGGCCCACCGGCCCGGCCTGTGCGCCCGACAAGGCAATCAGCCCTTCATTCAACTCCTGCAACCACGCCAGCTTGATGACGGCCTGGTTTTTCACGATGTTTTGTGTGTAGCCCCGTGCCAGAAGCTCGGACAGGTTCAGGTACCCCTGCTTGTTTTGCACCAGCAACACCATGCGTGACAGCGCGGTGGCATCGCCCCCGAGGCCTTCCAGAAAAATTTCTACCCCAATGATGGGTTTGGTGCCCTTGGCGCGGGCCTGTTTGTAAAACTTGATGGCTCCAAACAGGTTGCTCAAGTCGGTAATGGCCAGCGCGGGCTGGCCGTCGGCAACGGCGGCGGCTATGACTTCATCGATACGGTTGGTTCCATCGACGACGGAAAATTCGGTGTGCAGGCGCAGGTGGATAAACATCAAACCATTGTAGGTTCAGCATAGCCCCCACGCTCCACCGCTGCGCGGGTCGCTGCCCCCCAAGGGGGCGAATTTCCCTAGGGGCGGCCCGGCGGGAAATTGCGGCCCCCACGCTCCACCGCTGCGCGCGTCGCTGCCCCCATAAAATCGTTGGCAATGAACGCCGTCCTGAACATCTCTGCTTACAAATTTGTGCCCCTGCCCGACGCAACTGTGTTACGGGAACGACTATTGGCCACAGCGCTGGAACGGTCGCTCAAAGGCACGATCCTGCTGGCCGAAGAAGGCATCAACCTGTTTCTGGCCGGCCCGGCCAGTGACGTGCGCGGATTC
>CAJAVE010000174.1 GCA_903945325.1 uncultured beta proteobacterium
ACCAAGCGCCGTCAATACCAGCAAAGAAGGGACTTCAACTGCAAAGCTGATCCAGCCCGCGCCGCTTGAAAACAGCCAGGTCTGCCCGGAAAAGAGGGTCAAAACCGATGACCAGAAGTGCCAGGTTTCGATCAACATAATTAACAACAGCAACAAGGGTGGCTTGAGTACGCCATAGGCGTTGATGTTCAATTCTTCGTAGGGGTCGACCTGTTTCATACGCAATTTTGGGTGGTAACCGATGGGGTTTGCTGTTATTTCTCGTTGCTACGGGTGCGCTGCCTCGCAAGCCAGGTAGTCGGCGGCTGTAAACCTAGGTTGATGTGCCGCATGTCCCATAGGTTTCTCCAGTTAGGCGGCGTGCTGGTGCACAACCACGTGCGCTCAAAAGGCAAGCTTATCGCATGTTGGCTGACCACTGGCACACTTGCAGCAATAATTGGCACCCGATGCAGCCCTTAGCCGCCTTTCTCTTTATCGCGCTTCCCTGGCTTAACCCCTTTGCTGCGGGACCCCAGCCCGCGGTGCCGCAGCTCTTGTTTACATGGTCGTGCGTGGCGGGTTTACTCGTACTTTGGGGTCGCCGCGATCCGCCCATTGCTCAGGCTTGGGTGGCGGCAGCACTGGTTAGCGCCGTGTTGGGCGTATTGCAGTATTTTGGGCTAACAGCAGGACTGGACCCGTGGGTTAACAGTGCCAGCGTGGGGGAAGCCTTCGGCAACTTGCGCCAACGTAACCAGTATGCAACCCTGAGCAGCATTGGATTGGCCGCCCTGCTCTGGCAAGTGGCGAAACGGCAGTCAGATACGTCCGTTGAAGAACCCAACTCGGCGACGCCGCACCATCTGTGGCTTTTTTGGCTGGCGGGTGCAGCGCTGCTGGGCATGGGCAATGCGGTAAGCGGCTCTCGAACGGGTTTACTTCAATGGTGCCTGGTGCTGGTGCTGTTGGCGATGTGGTGGCGACGATTGCATTGGCGCACGTTGGCAGTTGGAGCGGCCTCGGTGGTTTTCTATTTCGTGGCGATTCGGGCCATGCCCTGGCTGCTGGAGGAAGCAACGGGTGTTCGCGCTAGCGGGTTGCTTGGGCGCTTCAATGAAGAGGCTGGTTGTGGCAGTCGGCGCGTGTTGTGGGCCAATGTGTTGCACCTCATTGCCCAAAAGCCCTGGTTCGGTTGGGGTTGGGGTGAATTGGATTACGCACACTTCACCACGCTTTACCCGGTTGAGCGTTTTTGCGACATTTTGGACAACGCGCACAACCTGCCAATGCACCTGGCGGTGGAGTTGGGCCTCCCGCTGGCCGTGGCGGCGTGCACATCCGGGGTTTGGCTGGTATTGCGCGCCAAGCCATGGCGCGAGGTTGACCCGACACGGCAAATGGCTTGGACGGTGCTGGCCGTCATCGGGCTGCACAGTATGCTCGAATACCCTCTTTGGTACGGCCCGTTTCAAGTGTCGGCTGGCTTGTCTGCCTGGCTCCTCTATCGCAAACCGTCGCCAAACCTGGTATTTATCCAAAAATTTAAGGAATTTAGGCCTCTAGACCATGTGAATACTGCGCTACCAGCTATTATTTTAATAGCATTTTGTGCAGGTGCCGGGTGGGACTACTGGCGTGTGAGCCAGCTGTACAGGATGCCGGCAGAGCGTTCCAGCGCCTACCGGGACAACACGTTGGAAAAACTTCGTGGTTCCATGCTATTTCAGAACCCGGTCCAGTTTGCCGAGCTGACCACGACGTCCGTGACCGCGGAAAACGCCGCACAGTTGCGAGGCTTGGCGCTCGATTTGCTGCACTTTTCGCCGGAGCCGCGAGTGGTTGAGAAATTGATCGAGAGTTCCACGATGTTGGGTCGAAATGACGAGGCCGCGTACTATTTAGCCCGCTACCGAGCAGCATTTCCTCAAGCACATGCGCGCTGGCCAGTTGATTTTCATGCTGATGATCTTGTGATTGATAACGAGCTAAGCCCGACGGTAGGTCCGTAAAATCGTGCCATGAGCAAGCAACGTGTGGTGGTAGGTCTGAGTGGTGGCGTCGATTCGGCGGTGACTGCGCATTTGTTGAAGCAGCAGGGTCATGAGGTCATCGGCATCTTTATGAAGAACTGGGACGACGACGACCGTCCGGCGGGAGTTAGCACGGACGACCCAGGCTACTGTACGTCCAACATCGATTTTGTAGACGCGGCCGCTGTCGCCGATGTGCTGGATATCGAGATTGAACACATCAATTTTGCTGCCGAATACAAAGACCGTGTGTTTGCGGAGTTTTTGGCCGAATACCAGGCTGGACGCACCCCTAACCCTGACGTTTTATGCAATGCGGAAATCAAGTTCAAAGCATTTTTGGATCATGCCATGCGGTTAGGCGCAGAAAAGATTGCAACTGGTCACTATGCACGCGTGCGCCAGAATCCAGGAACGGGACAGCATGAACTACTGAAGGGGCTTGATCCATCGAAGGATCAGAGCTATTTTTTGCACCGTCTCAACCAGCTGCAACTCTCCAAAACCTTGTTCCCCATTGGTCATCTGCATAAGGCCCAGGTACGCCAGATTGCACAAGACATTGGGCTGCCCAACGCGAAGAAAAAGGACTCCACGGGTATTTGCTTCATAGGCGAGCGCCCTTTCCGGGAATTTTTGAACCGCTATATTGCTAAAGAGCCAGGGTTCATTCGGGACGCGCGCGGCCGGGTGCTTGGCGAGCACGTGGGCTTGAGTTTTTACACGCTGGGACAGCGCCAGGGTTTGGGCATTGGCGGCCTCAAGTCCAAGTGCGCACAAAAGGGTGGTGGCGAGCACGCGCCGTGGTTTGTGGCGCGCAAGGATATGCAGACCAATACGCTGTGGGTCGTCCAAGGGCACGAGCACCCGTGGTTGCAGTCTTCTTTGCTGACCGCACAAGACGCCAGTTGGGTTGCTGGCTCAGTTCCCGCAGAACACTTCCTGGCCGCCAAGACCCGTTACCGCCAAAGCGATGCGCCGTGTCAGCTGCAGGAAGCCAGCATTCAGCGCTTTACCCTGCATTTCGCCCAACCTCAATGGGCCGTTACCCCCGGACAATCTGCAGTACTTTATGCAGGAGAGGTTTGCCTGGGCGGCGGGGTCATCGCATCAGCACAGACCAACGAATAGTATGTCCATCGGGACTCTTGTCCCGTTGCAAATGTCATTCTTACGGGCTCTTGGGCCGATGAGTTGGGCAAAAACTCAGGGTGCTAATATATGCTCGCTGTACATCAGCCAACTCCGGTCGCAACCCGTTTTTCTTGAGCCAAGAACCTATGTTCCACGTTTTCCGAGATGCCAAAGGCGCGATCCAATCGGTTTCCCGAGAGCTACAGCCCGGGAGTGAATTGCTTGGAGAAAACGATCCGGAAGTTCAAAGTTTTTTTAAGGCACCTCCTGAGGCTTCATTCGACGCGGCAGACGCCGATTTCGTCCGGGTTTTGGAAGATTTGATTGATACGCTCATTTGGAAAAACGTGATTCACCACACCGATTTGCCTCCTGCAGCGCAAAAGAAGCTAATGATCAGAAAGGGGCTTCGGACCCGTATTCATGGGGCATTGAATTTGTTGGGAAACGATGACCGAATTCTCTAATGGGTGCGAGTGACCGAACAACTTCCCAATGACCCAATTTGAAACAACGCCATTGCCTGCCGGGCAAAATGCTGGTGCACCAGGCGCGCGGCGCATAGGCGAGCACAGCATTCGTTTCGATCCGCTCCTGGATAGTGTCATTGCTATTGCCAACATTTTTGGCATCACCACGACTTTGGAGGCATTGTCCGCAGGCTTGCCACTTGAGGGCAACCGCATTACCCCAGACCTGCTGCCACGTGCGGCAGCCAGAGCTGGCTTGACGGCCAAGCTGGCACGCCGCTCGTTGGATAATTTGCGACCGGGGTTATTGCCGGTCATCCTTCTGCTCAAGGAGAACCAGGCGTGTTTGTTGCTGGAGTGGCTTCAATCGGGAGAGGCCAGGGTAAGGTTCCCGGAAAACGGCGAGTCGTCAGACGTTCTTACACGCGAGGAACTGGACAGCTTGTACGCCGGAATTGCCTGCTTTGTCCGACCGGTCTTCAAATTTGATCCCCGCTCGCCAGATACCGGTGAACTAAAGTCGCAACATTGGTTTTGGAGTGTTGTGCTTCAAAACTGGCGCTTGTACCGCGATAGCCTGCTCGCAGCTTTGCTCATCAATATATTCGCTTTGGCGATGCCCATGTTTTCGATGACGGTCTATGACCGGGTCGTTCCTAACCGGGCTGAGGAGACGCTGTGGGTGCTGTCCATTGGTGTCTTTTTGATGCTGCTATTCGACACCATTTTGCGAATACTCCGGTCATTCATATTGGACACTGCGGGTAAGCGCATCGATGTGACGCTTTCGGCGCGGATCATGGAGCGCGTATTGGGGCTGGGCCTTTCAGACCGACCGATCTCGGTTGGATCGTTTGCCGCCAATTTACGCGCATTTGAGTCGGTCCGGGAGTTTGTTGCGTCTGCCACGATTACGACCTTGGTCGATATTCCATTTGTCTTTGTATTCTTTTTGGTTCTTGCGTGGATATCCCCCTGGCTGATATTTCCACCGCTGGTCTGCATCGTTGCACTTCTGTTGGCTTCGATGATCGTGCAACAAAAGATGCAGGAACTCGTTGAGATCACGCAAAGAGCCACTTCTCAACGGAATGCCACATTGGTTGAAAGCCTCGTAGGTATTGAAACGGTCAAGTTCATGGTGGCTGAGAGCAGCTTCCAGCGCAAATGGGAGCAATCAACCATCTTTCTGGGGCAGAACGGCACCAAACTGAAGGTGCTTTCGTCCAGCATCATGAGTTTGGTGCAACTCTTACAGCAGTTGGTCTCAGTGGCGATGGTAATCGTGGGTGTTTACCTGCTGACTCTGAACCAAATCAGCATGGGTGGAATCATTGCTGCGTCGATGCTGGCGGGTCGGGCACTTGCGCCTTTCGGACAGGTCGCCGGCTTGTTGATGCAATATCACAATGCAAAAAGTGGTCTGTCATCCATTGAAAAGCACATGCAAACGCGGCCCGAGCGAGCCGACGATTCGGCATTCCTTCACCGCACAGGTTTCCAGGGAACCATTGAATTCAAAAACGTCAGTTTTTCCTACCCCGGTCAGCAGCAAGCGGTATTGCGAAACGTTTCGTTCAAGATACAGGCTGGAGAAAAGGTGGCCTTCATTGGCCGTGTGGGATCCGGCAAGTCCACTATTCAAAGATTGGTGCTGGGCCTGTACCAGCCGACCGAAGGAGCCATCCTGATTGACGGCATTGATCTGCGCCAGATTGACCCGGCGGAGTTGCGGCGCGCTGCAGGATTTGTTTCGCAGGATGTCAGCCTGTTCTTTGGCACATTGAAAGAGAACATTGCATTGGGCGCCCCCTTTGCAGATGACCAGGATGTGATCAATGCCGCCGAGGTCGCAGGAGTGACCGAGTTTGCCAACCGGCACCCGCGCGGCTTTGACATGCTTATCGGTGAGCGTGGTGAGTCCTTGTCGGGTGGACAAAGGCAGGCAGTTGGCATAGCCCGTGCGGTTCTGAATGACTCCCCCATTTTGCTGCTGGACGAACCCAGTAGCGCGATGGATCACCAAAGCGAAGACTTGTTAAAGGCACGTTTGCAGCGGTTCTCGAAGAGCAAAACAGTGATTCTGGTAACACATCGTACTTCGTTGTTGGAACTGGTAGACCGCTTGATTGTCATTGACAATGGAAAAGTCATGGCCGATGGGCCGAAGGAGCAGGTCATTGAAGCTCTGCAAAGTGGACGAGTAGGCAGGGCCGCGTGATGGACGAAAAATCAGAGCGCTCAGGGTGGGTGGTTACAAAATGGGACCAGTTTTACAAACGATGTTCGGGCACGATGGATCGTGCGATGCAGGTGCTGGGCGGCAAGTACAACGAGCTGGATTCTGATTTCGATGCCAAAGCCGATTGGGCGATTGCCGAGCAAACCCCCCGGGGTGCCAGTGTCCTGGTCTGGACCAGTGCGGCTACGGTATTGATCTTGCTGCTATGGGCCCATTTCGCGGTGCTGGATGAAGTAACGCGTGGTGAGGGAAAGGTCATCCCCTCTCGACAAGTACAAGTTTTACAAAGCCTGGACGGGGGTATCGTTTCTGAAATATTGATCAAAGAGGGACAAGTGGTCAAGGTCGGCGACTTGATGCTCAGGGTTGACCCCACCCGAATGGTGTCATCCCTGCGCGAAAATCGGTCGCAGTACCTCTCCTTGCTGGCGAAAGCCACCAGATTGCGGGCACTTGCCGAGGGTTCCCGGTTTCAGCCACCCGATGAGGTGGTGGCCGAAGCGCCCGAAGTCGTAGCACAAGAACGCGCCCTGTACGAATCGCGCAGGTCGGAGTTGGATGCCACCATTGGCGTGTCGAGGCAGCAGGCGTCTCAAAGGGCCCAAGAACTTATTTCCGTCAGGGCCAAGCGTGAACAAGCCTCCCAAAGCTTCAATCTGACTGCGCGAGAGTTGGAAATGACGCGCCCGCTGGCAAAGTCTGGCGCCATTTCAGATGTGGAACTTTTGAGGCTGGAACGTGATGTTGCTCGGTACCGCGGCGAGCGTGACAGCGCGAACTCGGACATTCCAAGGTTGGAGTCGGCAGTGGCTGAAAGCGCTCGCAAAATCCAGGAAATTGAGCTGACTTTCCGTAACATTGCCCGCTCTGAACTGAGTGAAACCAATGCAAAACTCAACGCTTTGCTGGAAGGCAGCTCTGCACTTGAAGACAGGGTTAAGCAAACAGAAATTCGCTCTCCCGTGAACGGAACAATCAAACAGCTCAAGGTAAATACAGTGGGCGGAGTCGTTCAGCCTGGCAAAGACCTGGTTGAAGTGGTGCCTTCTGACGATGCACTGTTGCTGGAGGCGCGCGTGTTGCCCCGTGACATCGCATTCTTGCATCCAGGTCAAAAAGCGCTGGTCAAATTCACGGCCTACGATTTTGCGACGTACGGTGGACTCGAAGCAACTTTGGAGCACATCAGTGCTGACACGGTGGTGGACGAGAAAGGTAATGCTTTTTTTCTGGTTCGCGTACGCACACTTTCAAGCAGCATTGGCACTCAAAAGTTTCCGATTATTCCTGGCATGGTGGCTGAAGTTGATATTCTTACAGGCAAGAAGTCAGTCCTCGCTTACTTGATGAAGCCGATTTTGCGCGCCAAAGAAAAGGCTCTGACAGAACGATGAAACAAGTCCACAACACGTTGCTTGTCACCCATGACAGTGGACTGCTGTTGCACTGGCAAAGAGTATTCGGCAAGACCAAGCCCGTTGCGATAGGTCAAATAGACAAGTTTTTTCGCTACGAGCCTACTGCACCCTGTGTTGTATGGATGGATACGGCAATTCCCCTGCGCCCTGACTGGGATGACGCTGCATGGATAAAAGTTTTGGAGCGTGACGATATGCGTGTCATTGGGGCGAGTTCAAACCCAAGTGATGGTGAAGCAATGCTGGCGCTGGATGCTGGCTGCGCAGGGTACTGCCACGCGTTCTCAGATGCGTCAACGCTCAAACAAGTCAAAGAGGTGGTGGAGAGCGGCCAAGTCTGGATTGGCAAGAATCTCATGCAACGGCTTTTGCACGGAGTCAATCGGTTGGTTCCAAAGCCACCTGCTCCAAATACGGCTTGGCGGGAACAACTGACACTTCGGGAAGTTGAAATCGCAATTCTGGCAGCCAGCGGTGCATCGAATCAATCCATCTCTGCTCAGTGTCAAATCTCGGAGAGAACGGTCAAAGCTCATTTGAGTGCGGTATTTGCCAAACTCTGCATCGCTGATCGACTTCAGCTTGCCCTGAAAGTCCATGGAATTCAATAGATGAGCGTGCCCCGTACCTGTACCTGAGGACAATAGACAAGGGGCTGATGGTTATCTACAGTACTGCAATCTGATATTGCACTTACTGAAAGACTGACCATGGCTACTTCTCAAATCTCCGCTCAGGCACGTGGCGTTGTTGTTATCTTGCAAGGCAACGCCTGGCTGGTGGATACTAACGGCAATCGCCGCCCTCTGAAAGTTGGTGACGAGGTTCAAGAAGGCCAGCAAGTCGTAACAGAAGATGGTGCGCGCCTGGAACTGGCGTTACCAAATGGTCAGTTGATGACTGTGGCTGCCGGGCGTGAATTGCTGATCGATGCAAGCCTTTTGGGGTCTGCACCCGTCGACAAAACCGAAGCCGCGCTCTTGAATTTAAACAGTGGGTCTGCTGAAGTTGCCAAGATCATTGCATCCGGTGGAGATCTTTCTGCGCAGCTTGAAGCGACTGCGCTCGGCCTTACTGGTGGTGGGGAAGGCGATGCACATAGTTTTGTGCGGATTCTTCGCATTCAGGAAAGCCTTTCACCACTGTCGATAGACCGTGACCCCGGTGTTGTTGCAGCTGAAAACCTGAACCCGCCCAATGGGCAGACTGTCGAGGATGTCACGGCCGTCATCAATGTCGATGTGGTCACTGCCGACAACATTCTCAATGCAGTTGAAGTCCGTGGCTCGGTGATCGTTACAGGTACAGTGAGTGGAGATATCAAGGCTGGCGATACGATTACCTTGACGATCAACGGTGAAACGTTTACCGGCCTTGTAAGTTCTTCCAGCACCTTTAGTATTCCAGTCCCGGGTGACGTGCTGGCTGCCGATCCGGATAAAACCATTGATGCCAGCGTCACCGGTGTCGATGTGGTCGGAAACACCGTCATTGCGTCAACCACCCATGTTTATGTTGCCGAAATTACAGTTGCTGGTATCTCCAGCCCAACTGCAGTTGAAGGCTCTGACCTCGTCTATTCAGTGTCACTGACGGGGTCTTCCACGTCCGCGATCACATTCCCATTCGCTTTGGGTGGTGGAACTGCAGAGACTAGCGATTACACAACCGCAACATTCAGCAACGGTGTCACCCTTTCCGGTGGCGTGTTGACGATCCCGGCGGGGGTGAGTGGTTTTACGGTAACTCTGCCCACCGTCAATGACCCACTCTTTGAAACTTCCGAAATCGTACCGTTGACAATTGGCACGGGTTCCGGCATTGGCACTATTACTGACAACGACGGCGCACCCGCGTTTAGCGTGGGCGATGTGAGCATCTCCGAGGGGGGACTGATGAGTTTTACCGTCACCCGCACAGGTGATGCGCAGGTCCCACAGTCGGTCAAATTTGCAACCTCTATTGGTGGTACCGACTCGGCCGAAGTGGCGGATTTCAGCACCAACAGCGGGACCCTTACGTTTGCACAAGGGGTGGTGAGCCAGACTTTCACGGTTCAATCGATTGTGGATACGACTTTTGAAGGCCCTGAGACCTTTGCAGTCACCCTGAGTGATCCAACCGGTGGAGCCGTCATTGGAAGTGGCACCGGTGTGGGCGCTATTTTGGACGACGGCAAGGGTCTTGTCCCGCCTGGTAACGCGGATTCCCCAGACAACGACACGCCAACCGTCTCCATAAGCGTAGATCCTGCCAATATGGCCGAAGACGCCAACGGTGTGATGACCTTCACCGTCAGTCTGAGCAATAAGAGCGACTTTGAGACGGTCATCACTTATGCACTGGGAGGCACGGCTTCCGGCCCCAGTGACTACAGCACCACTGGTGCTGGCACGGTGACCATTCCAGCAGGAGAGACCTCCGCCACATTCACGGTGGACCCAATCGTGGACACCTTGTTGGAAGGCAATGAGACGGTAGTTGCCACGATCAGCACCGCTACGAGCAATGGCGCCGCATTGATCGTGACCACCGGCACGGCCACCGGCACGATCAACGAAGATGACAGCGCACCCAGTTTCAGCGTGGGTGATGTGAGTATCTCCGAGGGCGGCCTGATGACCTTCACTGTCACACGCACAGGTGACGCACAGGCCACACAAACAGTTAAATTCGGAACATCCATTGGGGGCTCTGATACGGCTGAGATCGCTGACTTCAGCACCAACAGCGGCACACTGACCTTTGCGCAAGGCGTGGTGAGTCAAACCTTCACGGTGCAAACCACTGTTGATATCACCTTCGAAGGCGCCGAGGCCTTTACGGTCACACTGAGCGAGCCGACTGGTGGAGCTGTCATTGGCGATGGCGCAGCCGTGGGAACTATCCAGGACGACGGAAAAGGCCCTGTCCCCCCAGGAAGTTCAGACACTCCTGACAACGACACGCCAACCGTCTCTATCGCTGTGTCCCCAGCCAGTATGGCTGAAGACGCATCCGGTGTGATGACCTACACCGTCAGTTTGAGCAATCCAAGTGACTTCGACACCGTGGTGAGCTACGTCTTGGGTGGTACAGCCTCAGGTGTGGCCGACTTCAGCACCACCGGGACCGGAGTGGTGACTATCCCCGCAGGCTCCACCACAGCGTCCTTCACGGTAGACCCAGCGGTTGACGCATTGTTCGAGGGCAATGAAACCGTGGTCGCATCCCTCACGGGCGCGACTGGCGGCGCAACGATCAGCACCGTACCAGGAGCCAGCACCGCTACTGCCACCATCAACGACGATGACAGCGCACCCACCTTCAGCGTGGGTGATGTAAGCATCTCCGAAGGCGGCTTGATGACCTTCACGGTCACCCGCACGGGCGATGCGCAGGCCACGCAAGAGGTGAGCTTTGCGACCTCCATTGCACTTGGCGACACAGCCGAAGCAGGCGACTTCACATCCAACAGCGGCACGCTGAGCTTTGCGCAGGGCGTCACCAGCCAGACCTTCACTGTGCAGACCACGGTAGACACCACGTTTGAAGGCGCCGAGACCTTCACCGTGAGCCTGTCCAACGCCACGGGTGGCGCAGTCATTGGAGACGGCACCGGTGTAGGCACGATCAAAGACGACGGCACCGGCCCTGGCCCATTTGGCCCAGGCACAAACGTCGACAACGACACACCGACAGTCTCTATTGCCGTGGCGCCAGACACGATAGTCGAAGACGCTGGTGGTGTCATGACCTACACCATCAGCCTGAGCAACAAGAGCGACTTTGACACGGTGGTGACATATACGCTGGGAGGTAGCGCTTCAGCTACTACTGACTACGCCAGTACCGCCACCGGCACAGTAACCATTTTGGCAGGACAGACCACAGCCACCTTTACGGTTGATCCCGCCGCTGATGCAATGCTCGAGGGCAATGAGACGGTGGTGGCCACGATCAGCTCGGCCATCAGCAACGGTACGGCCCTGACGGTGATTACCGACACCGCTACTGGAACCATCCTTGATGACGATGGCGTGCCGTTCTTCAGCGTCGGCGATGTGAGCATTTCCGAGGGTGGCTTGATGACCTTCACGGTCACGCGTACGGGCGATGCACAGGCGACACAGACGGTAGATTTTGGGACATCCATTGCTGGTGCCAATACGGCCGAGGCAGATGACTTCAGTTCCAACAGTGGCACCCTGAGTTTTGCCCAAGGTGTGGTGAGCCAGACTTTTACGGTTCAGACCGCCATCGACGCAAATTTTGAGGGTGCCGAGACGTTCTCCGTCACCCTGAGTAACCCATCCCTTGGCGCAACGATCGGGGATGGCGCCGGTGTAGGCACCATTCTGGATGACGGCACTGGCCCCGGCCCCTTTGCACCAGTGCCTCCTGGAACACCACCCAATACCCCGGACAACGATACGCCGACGGTCTCCATTGCAGTTGATCCAGCTAGCATGGCCGAAGACGCGGCTGGCGTGTTGATCTACACAGTCAGTCTGAGCAACAAGAGTGACTTTGATACAAAGGTGACCTACACACTGGGTGGGAGTGCCAATGGCACTGACTACAGTACAACGGGTACTGGCACGATAACCATCCCTGCTGGCCAAACTGCAGCCACATTCACGGTGGACCCCACTGCCGATGCAATCCTTGAGGGCAACGAGACCGTGGTTGCGACCTTGACTGCGGCTACGGGTGGCGCAAAGATCAGTTCGACCGCCAATGTCGCGATTGGCACTATCAATGATGACGACGGAGCCCCCAGCTTCAGCGTGGGGGACGTAAGCATCTCCGAAGGTGGCTTGATGACCTTCACCGTGACACGCACGGGCGATGCACAAGCGACGCAAACGGTCAAATTCGGGACCTCTATTGAGGGCAGCGACACAGCCGAAGCACTCGACTTCGCATCCAACAGCGGCACCCTGACCTTTGCCCAAGGCGTGATCAGCCAGACCTTCACGGTACAAACCACGGTTGACACCATATTTGAAGGGCCAGAGACCTTCACTGTCACTCTGAGTGACGCTACTGGCGGTGCTGTCATTGGAGACGGAACCGGCATTGGCACGATCAAGGACGATGGTACTGGCCCTGGCCCGTTTGGCCCTGGCCCCAACGCCGATAGCGACACACCTACGGTTTCGATCGCAGTGGCGCCAGCCAGCATGGCCGAAGACGCTGCCGGCGTCATGACCTACACCATCAGCCTGAGCAACAGTAGCGACTTTGACACAGTAGTCACTTACACATTGGGTGGTACGGCCTCCGGGACGACCGACTATGCGACTACCGGAACCGGGACAGTAACGATACCGGCTGGCCTGACGACCGCGTCCTTTGCCGTAGACCCAACTGCAGACACACTGCAAGAAGGTAATGAGACGGTAGTTGCCAAAATCAGCTCGGCTGTCAGCAACGGTTCCGCCCTGACGGTGACTAGAGACACTGCTACCGGCACCATCAGCGAAGATGACAGCGCGCCGAGTTTCAGCGTTGGTGATGTGAGCATCTCGGAGGGCGGTCTGATGACCTTCACGGTCACCCGTTCGGGAGATGCGCAGGCCACGCAAGAGGTGAGCTTTGCGACCTCGATTGGTGGAGTCAATACAGCGGAGGCCTCTGACTTTAGCGCCAACACCGGCACCCTGAGTTTTGCCCAAGGCGTGGTGAGTCAAACCTTCACAGTTCAGACAACCGCTGATACCACCTTTGAAGGCCCCGAGACCTTCACGGTCACGCTGAGTGATGCCACTGGCGGAGCCGTCATTGGAGACGGCGCTGGTGTAGGCACGATCAAAGACGACGGCACTGGCCCTGGTCCTTTCACACCAGGTGGGCCGGGTACTCCTGATAACGATGCACCTGTGGTCTCTATCGCAGTGACACCAGCCAGCATGGCAGAAGACGCGGCAGGCGTCATGACCTATACAGTTAGTTTGAGCAACGCGAGTGACTTTGACACGGTAGTGAGCTACACCTTGGGTGGCAGCGCGACCGTGGGAGCAGACTACTCAACACTGACTACCCGTACGGTGACGATCCCGGCTGGGCAAACTGCAACCACCGTTACTGTCGACCCCACTTCCGATGACGTATTTGAAACCGACGAGACCGTCGTTGCGACTCTCACCGATGCCACCGGTGGTGCAAAGATCAGTACGACGGCCAATATTGCCACTGGCACTATTACCAATGATGATGGTGCGCCTTCGTTTAGCGTGGGCGACGTGAGCATCTCCGAGGGAGGTTTGATGACCTTCACGGTTACCCGCACGGGCGATGCACAATCTGCACAGACGGTCAAATTCGCAACCTCCATCGGAGGTTCTGACACCGCTGAAACGGCGGACTTCGGCGCCGAGAGTGGCACCTTGAGCTTTGCCCAGGGCGTCACCAGTCAGACGTTCACGGTGCAGACCACTGCAGACACCACGTTTGAGGGTCCAGAGACCTTTACTGTTACCCTGACTGAACCAACGGGCGGCGCAGTCATTGGAGACGGCGTGGGTGTCGGCATCATTAAAGACGACGGCACCGGCCCAGGTCCTTTCACACCGGGCGGCCCCGGTACCCCTGACAACGATACACCGGTGTTGTCGATTGCAAACATCAATGTGGCCGAAGGCGCCCAGGCCGTCTTTACGGTGAGCATCTCCAACCCCAGTACCAACGCAGTGGTGTTCACACCAAGCCTGACCAGTGGCTCGGCCGATTTGGGCTTAGATACGGCTGCTGCGGGCACGCTGGAGTACAACAGCGGCACCGTCCTGGT
>CAJAVE010000175.1 GCA_903945325.1 uncultured beta proteobacterium
ATCTCTCAGGTATGTTGATCATGCTCTGGAACACCTTGAAGACTGCTACTGCCGGTCGTGCAGTGGACGTCACCATTCCAGCGGCTGTTGCACACGCTTAAGAGGAAATCAACATGGCTAATCAAAATACAAACCCTGGGCTGTCGCACGCTGCGATCGAGACGAACAACTTTTTGATGATCGTCCTCATCTTGTTGGTCTTGCTGGTTGGTGGGCTGGTGGAAATTGTTCCGCTGTTCTTCCAGAAGTCAACGACAGAGCCAATCAAGGGCATCCAGCCCTACACCGCACTACAGTTGGCGGGTCGTGACATTTACACCCGTGAGGGCTGCTACAACTGCCACTCGCAGATGATTCGTCCTTTCCGCGCTGAGACGCTTCGTTACGGTCACTATTCAGTGGCGGGCGAGTCGGTGTATGACCACCCGTTCCAATGGGGCAGCAAGCGCACAGGTCCTGACCTGGCGCGTGTTGGTGGCAAGTACAGTGATGTCTGGCACCAAACCCATCTGATCAACCCGCGCGATGTAGTTCCTGAGTCCAACATGCCTGCATATCCATGGCTTGAAAAGACGATGGTGGATGCCACAGTGATGCCCGCTCACATGAAAGCGTTGCGAACTGTTGGTGTTCCTTACACCGACGAACAGATTGCAAAGTCCGTGGAAGAAGTCAAGGGCAAAACCGAGCTTGACGCCACGATCGCGTATCTGCAGGTATTGGGCCTGGCACTCAAGTAAAGGCGAAGGAGTCGAATATGGAAATCGATATCAACACCCTTCGCTCCGTGGCCACGGTGGCCAGTTTTATAACTTTCATCGGCATTGTGTGGTGGGCTTGGTCGAAGCGGCGCGCCGCCGACTTCACAGAAGCTGCCAACCTGCCGTTTGAGCAGGACTGACCCCAGATTAAGGAATTGAAATGAGCGACTTTACAAGCAACTTCTGGTCGGTCTACGTGGCCGGCATCACGCTGGTGAGTATTCTTGCCTGCGCGTTACTGTTGTGGTTCAGCGGCCAGGCCACGGCCATGACCGCAAATGACAACACCACAGGCCACGTCTGGGACGGTGACTTGCGCGAAATGAACAACCCCCTGCCACGCTGGTGGGTGTGGCTGTTTGTTATCACCATCGTGTTTGCGTTGGTCTATTTGGTGATGTACCCGGGACTGGGCACGTTTGGCGGAAAACTGGGCTGGAGCCAGGCTGATCAGTACAAGGCGGAAGTGGAAAAAGGCGACCGTGAGGTGGCCCCCCTCTACGCCAAGTTCGCAGCCATGACTCCTGAAGATATGTCGCGTGATCCAAAGGCAATGGCCATTGGCGAGCGGTTGTTCATGAACAACTGCTCTCAGTGCCATGGCTCTGACGCACGTGGCTCCAAAGGTTTTCCCAACCTGACAGATGGTGACTGGTTGCACGGTGGTGAACCAGACAAGATCAAGGAAACACTGAACTTGGGGCGCATCGGTAACATGCCCCCCATGGCTGCTGCTGTGGGAACTGCCGACGATGTCAAGAACGTCGCCCACTATGTTCTGAGCCTCTCAAACAGCCCACATGATTCAGTTCGCGCCAATTTGGGCAAAGACAAGTTCATGGTTTGTGCTGCATGCCATGGACCAGATGGCAAGGGCAATCAGGCACTGGGTGCCCCTAACCTGACCGATAACATCTGGTTGCACGGCGTCGGCGAAGCGACCATTGTTGCTCAGATCAATAACGGCAAGATCAATCAGATGCCTGCACAGGGTGAGCGCTTGTCCGCAGGCCAGATCCAGGTCTTGACGTCTTATGTTTGGGGACTGTCCAATAATGCGAAAGCCAAGTAATTGGCTGAAGCGCGGGTATTGACTTTTGAGCGATAGGGGACAGTCGCAACGCAGGCTTATTCCCATCATTCAGTCGCCAGAGGGAGGAGCAGTTGCGCCTCCCGAAGTTGATTTGTTAAAGGTGTCGCTTTACGAAGCACACCAGAAGATCTACCCGCGCAGCGTTTCGGGTCTTTTTTCCAACTGGCGATGGGGCATGGTGTTCCTCACCCAGTTGATTTTTTACGGCTTGCCGTGGCTCGAATGGGGGCAGCGGCAGGCCGTTTTGTTTGATCTGGGCGCTCGCCGCTTCTACATCTTTGGTTTGGTCCTGTATCCACAGGACTTTATCTACTTGACCGGCATACTGGTCATTTCCGCGCTTTCACTTTTCTTGTTTACCGCCGTTGCTGGGCGGTTGTGGTGCGGCTACGCGTGTCCGCAGACGGTTTACACCGAGATATTTCTCTGGATTGAGAAAAAAACCGAGGGTGATCGCTCGGCCCGCATGCGCCGCGATGCGGGGTTATGGACCGCAGACAAGGTTCTGCGCAAGTCAGCCAAGCACTCTTTGTGGCTTGCAGTTGCATTGTGGACGGGCTATACGTTCGTTGGTTTTTTTACGCCCATCAAGGAACTCGGCGCTGAAGTTATTCAATTGCAAATGGGCTCCTGGGAGATATTCTGGTTCCTTTTTTACGGCTTTGCGACCTATGGCAATGCCGGGTTCATGCGCGAGCAGGTGTGCAAGCATATGTGTCCATACGCGCGCTTTCAGAGCGCGATGTTTGACCGCGATACGCTGATAGTCACTTATGACGAGCAGCGTGGAGAACCACGTGGTGCGCGATCAAAAAAAGCTGATCCCGCTGCGTTGAATCTGGGTGCGTGTGTGGACTGTAGTTTATGCGTACAGGTGTGCCCCACAGGCATTGATATTCGCAAAGGGCTGCAGTACGAGTGCATTGGCTGTGGCGCCTGCGCGGACGTTTGCGACACCGTTATGGACAAGTTGGGTTATGCGCGTGGCCTGGTCAAATACTCCACTCAAAATGCTATGAGTCAGCACTGGACATCCGGTCAGACGCTGCGCCATGTACTGCGTCCGAGGGTGCTGGTTTATTCCGGAATTCTTGGAACTGTCGTTTTGGCTATGGTGATCAGCCTTGCGATGCGCACACCCTTCAAGGTTGACGTGGTGCGTGACCGTGGTGTTTTGGCCCGCGTTGTGGAAGGTGGACGCATCGAGAATGTGTATCGTCTGCAAATCATGAACGCAACGGAAGCCACACAACGCTTCACGTTGGCGGTCGATGGGCTACCAGGATTGATGTTGGCATCGGAGCGCGATGTAGTCGTTGAATCCACTCAGGCGCGCTGGGTGGCGGTTCGCGTTCAGGCACCGTATGATGTGGCTGTCGCTGGCTCTCACACCATCCACTTTCAAATCCTGGCACAGGATTCGCTTGGTGCGATCGTTGAGAAATCTGTTTTTATTGTTCCTCGCTAAGGATTTACTATGTCACAACCCGATTTGGTTCCCGCAAAACCCTGGTGGAAATTTGCCCATGTCTGGATGGTTGTTTTGGGTCCGGCCATCGTCGTTGTGGCCTCGTTCATCACTTTTTACCTCGCTGCGTCAGGCCAAGACCCGGTGGTCGATGAAGACTATTACCGCAAGGGCATTGAAATCAACAAGACCCTGGCCGACAATCCCGCCAGCCTGGCGCCCGCAACCCAAGCCAGAAACCACGCCGCAACCGGCGTGAAAGACCCGAGGTAATTTATGTTGCAGCAACGCTTGATGTGGATTGTCTGGCCCGCCTTTCTGATGGCCGGTGTGCTTGAAATGCTGGTTTTTGCCTTCGTAGATCCGCAGGATATGCACTGGTTTGGCTCACCGCTGGATATGTCTCGACAGGCTATCTACACGATCACCTTCTTTATTTTTTGGGGAATTGCTGTCGTGTCCAGCGGTTTGACCACGCTCTTAGCCATGTCTCCGTTTGAAGTCAATCGTTGCCCGCTGCCTGAAACGGAACGTCCGGATGGTTGCCCCAAGCAAGGCACCTGTTGACGCCAATTTGGTCGACTGCAGGCGTAGCTTAGAGGAGGTTGGACTTGGAGTTGACGATGTCGTGCAGAGCTTCAGTGTTCAATATGCGAACATGGCGCTGCTTGACTTCTATCATGCCATCGTCAACAAATTTCGAGAATGTGCGGCTGACAGTCTCCAGTTTTAGCCCCAGGTAGCTGCCGATTTCTTCGCGCGTCATGCGCAAAACGACTTCGGATTGTGAGAAGCCTCTTGCGTGCAGGCGCTGCACCAGGTTCAGTAAAAAGGCTGCAAGCCGTTCCTCTGCGCGCATACTGCCCAGCAGTAGCATAACGCCGTTTTCACGAACAATTTCGCGGCTCATGATCTTGTGAACGTGGCGTTGCAAAGCATTCACTTCGCGCGACAACTCCTCAATACGGTCAAAGGGCATGACACACACTTCTGCATCTTCCAGCGCCACCGCATCGCAGGTATGGTTGTCGTTAACGATGCCGTCCAGGCCAATCACCTCCCCCGCCATTTGAAAGCCGGTTACCTGATCGCGTCCATCTTCCGAGGCAACGCAGGTCTTGAAAAACCCGGTACGAATGGCGTACAGGCTGGTGAACTTGTCACCATTGCGAAACAGCATGGTTCCCCGTTTGATCTTGCGACGGCTTGCAACCACGTCTTCAATTCGGTCCAGCTCTGCCGATGTGAGTCCCATGGGCATGCACAACTCTCGCAGGTTGCAATTGGAGCATGCGACCTTGATGGATTGCACTGGAATACCGATCACTTTTGAATCCACTTTGATCGCATGGTGCGAGTGGCCGTTGGGGCAGGTGGTGGATGATGGATCGTGGTCAAGCATGGTGTGCGCCGTGGGTCGTATGGCCCACAGTTTAACTACTTTCATCGTCCTTGATTCATATCAATTTAATTGCAATCGATTTGCTGCACAGTCGGGCCCGTTCGCCCGGAGTTTTCATGAATGTTGCCGCCGATACCGTATCTGACGACTTGTTGCGCCGTTTTGACGTGCCGGGGCCGCGGTACACCTCGTTTCCGACTGCCGACCGCTTTGTAGAGGCATTTACAGCGGATGACTACACACAAGCCTTGAGCCAACGCCGCAGCGGCGTTGCAGCCAGGTCTTTGCCGCTGTCGATTTACGTTCATATCCCGTTTTGTGAGTCCTTGTGCTACTACTGTGCATGCAACAAGATTATTACCAAGCACCATGACCGTGCATCGCCTTATTTGCGATACCTGGCGCGCGAGGTGGATTTGCACACCCGGCATATCGGAATGGGCCAGGCCATCAGCCAACTGCACCTGGGCGGCGGTAGCCCCACCTTTCTGAATGATGATGAGCTGGGCGAGCTTATTGCCATGCTGCGGCGTAACTTTCAATTTGCCGCTGGCGGAGAATACTCCATTGAAATTGACCCCAGAACTGTGGACGTGGCCCGGCTTGACACGCTGGCACGTTTGGGTTTCAACCGCCTCAGCTTTGGTGTGCAGGACTTCGACGTCGCGGTGCAGAAAGCCGTACACCGGGTTCAACCCGTTGAGCAGGTGTTTGCATTGGTCGAAGCTGCCCGCGCGCGGGGTTTTGAGTCCATCAATGCGGACCTGATTTATGGGCTTCCACGGCAAAGCCCTGAGTCCTTCGACCGCACCCTGGCGCAGATTGGAGCCTTGCGTCCGGACCGCATTGCGCTGTATGCCTACGCGCATCTGCCCGAGCGTTTCAAGCCCCAGCGTCGCATTGATGCAGCAGAGTTGCCCAGCGGCGCCGCCAAGGTAGCCATGCTGTCGCGTTCGTTGGTCGCCTTGCGTGCTGCGGGCTATGTCTATGTGGGCATGGATCATTTCGCGCTTCCCGATGACCCTCTCGCTATTGCCAAACGCCAGGGCCGGCTGCATCGAAATTTTCAGGGCTACAGCACGCAGCCCGACTGCGACCTGATTGGCCTTGGCGTCTCCTCCATCGGTCGTATTGGCGCAACCTACAGTCAGAACGCCAAGACAATGGACGAATACTGCGACCTGTTGGACCAAGGGCAATTGCCGGTGGTGCGCGGATTGGCGCTGTCGCGTGATGACTTGGTTCGCCGGGCCGTGATCATGGCCCTGATGTGCCAGGGGCAGGTGCAGTTTGAGTCGATCAACTTGGCGTATCTGGTCGATTGCAAAACATACTTTGCCAAAGAGTTTGAGGACATGCAAACCATGGTCGATCAGGGGCTGGTAGTGGTTGACCAGACCGGCATACACGTCACCGCGCGGGGCTGGTTCTTTGTGCGTGGGGTGGCCATGGTGTTCGACCGCTATTTGCAGACCGACCGCACCCGCGCGCGGTTTTCCAAGATCATTTAGCATCGCCTGATGCAATCATCTCTGGCGCTGACTGCGCTACTCATGGGTCTGGTGGGTGGGCCGCACTGCGTTGCCATGTGCGGTGCGGCGTGTGCGGGCATCAGCCAGGCCGCTGGCCCCCACAAGAACTCGGCCCTTTTGATCTTTCAGCTCGGACGCGTCATCGGGTACGCGATTCTGGGTGCGCTGGCGGCAGCGTCGCTGCAAGGATTGGGGTGGTTGACTGTCCAATCTGCTGCCCTGCGCCCGGTGTGGTCTCTCTTCCATGTGGCGGCACTGATCCTGGGCTTGATGCTGCTGCTGCAAGCGCGCCAGCCGGTGTGGCTGGAGAACACTGCCCGCAAGGTGTGGGCTCGCACCCGTTCCTTTGCGGCCAACCAGGGGCGTGGCGCTCCGCTGGTGCTGGGTGTTCTGTGGGCACTGCTGCCGTGTGGTTTGTTGTATTCGGCACTGTTGGTGGCCGCGCTGGCGGGCAATCCGGCCGGAGGTGCCATGGTCATGGCGCTTTTTGCTGTGGGCACCAGTGTCACCATGGTGATTGGTCCGTGGCTATTCTTGCGGTTGAACGGCTCACCGGGCCGACTGGGTAGTGGCCAATGGGGCGTTCGGCTCGCAGGCGCCGCATTGGCTATCAGCTCGGGTTGGGCGCTGTGGATGGCACTGGCGCACAACACGGCGCCTTGGTGCGCCACTCCCTGAATCAGGCGTGGGTGTCGCGCACCGAGCTTTCCAGTTCGGCAAAGGCTTGTGTGACGTAGTCGGCCAGGCGTTCCAGGTTGGGCAGTTCATCCGTGGCAATCAGGCCAAAGAACAGGTCGCCCGCATAACTGAACAGGGTGATGTTGAGCAGGTTGCTGGGCGGCAGGGTGCTGATAGGGTGCATCTCCTCCATGCGCGCACCCTTGATGTACAGGTGCTCCTTGGGGCCAGGCACATTGGACACCAGCGTGTTGCCCATGGGCGGCATCTGGTTGCTGAGCTTGAGCATCTCTGCAATCTGCGCTACCAGGCCGGTGATGATGGTGTACGACTCAATCGCCTCGGGTGCCACGCTGTCCACCATGGTGCGAACGTTGCGCAGCGAGTAGCCGATATTGCGCAGGCGGATGTAGGGGTCATCCGTGGGCGGCGATAGCTCCACCTGGATGATGCCGATCTTGTTACCCGCCGTCTTTTCGCCTTCCTTGCGCAGGTTCACCGGCATCTGGATGGTGATGGGTCTGCGCAGTTCCACGCCCTGGTCTTTCAGGTAGTTGCGCAAAGCGCCATCCAGGCAGGTCAGCGCAATGTGGTTGAGTGTGGAGCGCGTGCGTGTGCGAATGGCGTTGACGCGCTCCATCGAAATACCTGCCGAGGCAAATTGCCGTCCTGACGTCACTTGGCCTGTCAATGGTGTCTTGGCACTGGAAACAAAGGGCAGGGCGATCGCGTTCTTGGTGAGCTTGACGCTCTCCAGAAAAAGCATGGCCGCCAGCCGCCCAATGCCCAGGAAGCGGCGCGTATTGCCGGTGACCTCCTTCCACGTCATCTGCAGCAATTCATGGTTGGCCTTGGCGCGTCGGGTTGTATAGGCGCCGTGCTTAAGGGTCCAAACGGGTGTCAACTCCATATCCGTCGGTGACGCTGTAAAGCCTTCGGCCGTCCACCGGGACATGGTGACGCCGTCCGCATAGGCGTGGTGCATCTTGTGATAAATCGCAAACAGGCCTTCTGGCAGGCCATCGATCACATGCACCTCCCACAGCGGGCGGCTGCGGTCCAGCATGGGGGTGTGGAGCTTGGATACAAAGTCGTACAAGTCTTTGCGGTCGTTGCTGTCCTTGGACAGCACATGGTAGAAGACGTGCTGATTCATGTCGATCGCATCCGTAGCCTGCCAGTGGGGCATGGCGTTCATGGAGAATTGGATGATGCGGTTGAACGGCGGCTTCACCTCGGTCGCAGCCAAATAGGCGCGGTACAGGGTTTTGACAAAAGCTGCTGGTGATTTTGCCGGGCGCTTGAAGATCAGCAAGCCGCCCACGTGTTTGGGGCTGGCAGCCGTCTCTGCAATGAAAAAGCCCAGATCCAGTAGAGAGAGTTTGCTCATGGTGTGGTGGTCATTGTTGTTGTCGAATGCCGTCGGCTGCCTCACGAACCGATTAAAAAACCCAGCGCCAGGCTGGGTTTATTTTGCGTTGGGACACAATATTTAACGTTTGTCCCACTGGCTGCGCTGAATCATGCACGCCGTGTAGAAGCCGGGATTTGCGGGTGCCTTGGCCTGCCCCGCTCTCAAACCGTTAGATTCCGGAGCATCCTGTCGTGGCGTGTTCACTTTGCCAATCAAAGATTGCAAGTAGACCTGGATCTGTTTGAGCGTCATGGCATGCCCTGCGTTGTTGAATTAATATAAACAGTTTACAAAGATTGTCTGTTCGCTGCCATCTCTTTTTAACATTACCAGTCAAAAATGTGCTTTAGTTCGCAGCGTTACTATCTATTTTGTAGCATAAAGGCCAATACTGCGGCTCGCAATAGAGGGTTAATACTTACCTTCTTGTGACGAAACATCTAAGCCTTTCAGTAACCATTCACTGGCACCTGGTAAATTTTGTGAACGAGGCAATTGAATTGAACCAACAACACCTTGCGATGCATCGGTTGTCCATTGCACCCATGATGGATGGTCGCGATTAACCAACATCCATGCGGCTTGCAGGGGTGCCGTGTGCAATTTGTGTGCATCTGTTTTTGCATTTCTCAGTCGGTTTTTGGTTTTCGTTGCACACGGTCAAAAACCGACTGAAAAAAAACCCGGCACAGTGGCCGGGTTTTTGTGAGCCTTGGGCAGATCAATAGGGTCTACCAGGTGCCCCTTGTAACTTGCCTTGCTGGTGCATCCAATCCGCTTTCAAGGCATCCCCCTTCGTTGCCTGGTATTTTTCCAGGCACTCAAGGGAGACACTTTTGAAGTCAACGGATGTGATTGCAACATCGCGCCCGGTGA
>CAJAVE010000176.1 GCA_903945325.1 uncultured beta proteobacterium
CAGACATTACGTTTCAGCCTTTTGAACTCAACCCCCAGATGGCGGCTGAAGGAGAGGACACGACCGAGCACCTGGCGCGCAAGTACGGGTCAACGCCGGAGCAGGCAGCGGCCATTCGTGAAACGATCCGCTCTCGTGGGGCTGACTTGGGGTTCGAATTCAACCTGCAAAAGCGGTCCCGCATCTACAACACCTTTGACGCCCACCGCCTGTTGCACTGGGCGCATCTGGAAGGTTGCCAGCTGGCATTGAAGAAGGCGCTATTGAAGGCCTATTTCACCGACGGTGAAGACCCCAGCAACCACACCGTGTTGCTGCGCCTGGCGGGTGAAGTGGGCCTGGATGCCGAGCGCGCCAAAGCCATTTTGGAAGGTGACACCTACGCGGCAGACGTGCGCCAGCACGAGCAGTTTTACCAGCAGCAGGGCATCCACTCCGTGCCTGCCGTCATCATCAACGACCGGCACTTGATCTCGGGCGGGCAGGCACCCGAGGTGTTTGAGCAGGCGTTGCGCCAGTTGTCAGCGCAATAGGCCAAGCCTGCAGGGGGGAGTGATCAGCTCAAGCCGGGTGCAGGACTTCCAGCAAGCGGTCCAGTCCGCCCGACTCGATCGACACCATGGCTTGCTCACGGACCTTGGGTTTGGCGTGGTACGCCACCGACAGGCCAGCCACCCCCATCATCGGCAGGTCGTTGGCGCCATCGCCCATGGCAATGCATTGCGATGGCTGCAGGCCCAGCAAACTTGCAACCTCTAGCAGGGTGCGGCGCTTTTCAGCGCCGTCGCAGATGTCGCCCCAGGGCTGGTCAACCATGCGCCCGGTCAATTGGCCGCAGTTGGCACCGCTTTCCACCTCCAGCACATTCGAGCGGGCAAAGTCGATGCCCAGCCGGTCGCGGATGCGGTCGGTGAAATAAGTGAAGCCGCCTGAGACCAGCAACACCTTGAGCCCGGCCGTTTTGCACGCAGTGACCAGTTCGGCCGCGCCGGAGTTGAGCTGCAGGCGCTGGGTGTAGACCTGCTCCAGGTGTGCAACGGTCACGCCCCTGAGCAGGGCCACGCGCTGGCGCAGGCTTTCCTTGTAGTCGGTGATCTCGCCACGCATGGCGGCTTCGGTAATGGCAGCCACCTCGGCCTTGCGCCCGGCGGCGTCGGCAATTTCATCCACACACTCGATGTTGATGAGCGTGGAGTCCATGTCGAAGGCGATGAGCTTGAAGTCGGACAGTTTTTTGCCGGGCGTGTAGTTGCGCAGGACGAGGCCGGGGGATAGTTCGGTGGTTTGCATGGTGTAAAAGTGCTATTGAATGAGGAGCTGCTTACGCAATGAGTACGGGGCCTGGATGCCGATTTGACCCATAAATAGCAGGCTTAGGCGTCAAACCAGTTTTCGACCCGCAAGCCGGGCACACGCGCGAATTCGCGGGTGTTGCGGGTGATGAGCGTCAAGTTGTTGGACAGCGCGATGCCCGCGATCAACTGATCGACATGGCCAATCGGCGTGCCGGCGGCTTCCAGCGTGTGCTTGATCTGCGCTGCAGCTTTGGCTGCGCTGGTGTCAAAGCGCAGCACCTGATAGGCGCGCAAGGCCGCGTCAAGGCCCCTGCGTTGCAGCTCCGGGCGGGTCGACCGCAAAATGCCGTATTCCAGTTCAAACAGAACCAGTGCGGGGATGTGGATCTGACTGGCACTGACGCTCTGCAAATGGGCGGCTACTTGCCCCTCTTGCTTGAAAAAGTAGATCAGGGTGTTGGTGTCCAGGGCAAACATCACCACGCCTCGCGGGGGAGGTCAGAGCCTTCATTGGCGCGCAGGCTCTCGGTCTGGGGAAAGTCTTTCCAGGCATCCGACTGCGCAGCGATTTCAGCAAAAAAACCAACCGGATAGCCATTGGCGTCGACGGCGGGAGTTTGCTCTTTGACCAGCTTTGCAACCCAGGCGCTTAGCGAGAGGCGCGCGGCGGCGGCGGATGCTCTGGCGCGGGCGATCGCATCATCATCCATATAAATAGTCACTTGGGACATGGAAACCCTTCGGGAAAATTACATAGACAAGTATATAAGTGTTTGAAAATTATGTTTTCTGTTTGCTGAAATTTTTGAACGAATTCGCGATGGAATTGGTAGCTGCCGCGAAACGACTACGAAGCGCGGTGGCGCAGCGGTCGCCGCATCACAATGCCGTCCTGGAACGTGGCATCGGCGGCGTGGAAGAAGTCCGTCAAGTGCGCAATCTCCAAGAATCCAACACCCGAATAGATGCGTCGGGCGGGTTCCCATGTGGCGTTGACCAGCAGCACGGCAGAGTTCAGCTGTGGGAATGCCCGCGCGGCATGCTCCATGCAGCCCTGCAAAAGGGGTGCGCCCAGCCCCTGACCACGCACGGCAGGAGCCAGCGTCATGGAGCTGATGTACAGCTCGGTCCCTTGAATAGGATCGTGGTGCTCGCGGATGTCGTGCCCCAGAGTGAAATGCGCGGCGTCTGGGCTATGCTGGAAACACCAGATTTCCGAAAAGACGCAACCCACGCAGTCCGACCCCCGCAAAGCCATCAGACATCCTTGCGGGAAGCTTGCGATGCGCTGGGCGTAGGTACTCCGCAACTCTTGATGGCCAGTGGCAAAGCCCTGGCGCTCCAGCTCCATGATGCGGTCCAGGTCAGCGGGGGTGGCTTCAGTCAGGCGCAGGGCGTTCATTCAACCGACCAGCGCCATACCCGCGTGTTTGGATGCGCCAACGTCAAAGGTCATGGTTTGCGTGCAACCGGCACCCGATGCAGAACGCTCGATCAGGCAATCCGCAAAGTCTGCCTTGCCCGCTGCAAAAACCCGCAGGGCGCGCATCACCTGATCGGCGCGCTCCACCAATAGTTGCTTGGTGCGCAGAATGGCCTCCAGCGCCTGCGCTACCTGTTCACCCGTCAACTCGTAGCTGGAAGTCAACACCCAGTACAACTCGATGACGCAGATGTGTGTGATGTATCCGGGGTTGTCGCCGTCCAGGGATTCAATCAGTTTGCTGGCCTTGGGCGACTGCTTGGGGTCGTCCTGCATGATGTAGCGCACCAGGACATTGGTATCCAGGCCGATCATCGTGCCGCAGCTCCGCGCTTGGCTATGGCTGCGTTCATGTCCTCAATGGAAACGGTCTTTTTGGCAGGGCCGAACATGCCTTTGAGCGCGGTCACCTCACTAGTGGCTGCCACAAACTCATAGCGCCCCGGCCCGATGTGAACGAACTCTACGCGGTCACCGGTATCCACCTTGAGGTCGTTGCGGACATCGATGGGTATGGTGATCTGGCCTTTGGAGGTCAGTGTCGCAGTGGTCATAGTGCGTTCCTTTCGCCTTACTATAAAGTAAGGAATTTTGAATGTCAAAGTCTGAAGGATTTTAGGCTGCAGCCCTCACCGATTGGGCGTGAGGCGCTATCAATTTTGACATGACTTGACGGGGTGACTGCTGGTCTGCGCACGGCGGACGGCGTGGCTTGCGTTCTCCGGCGCGCGGCGCGGGCGGGCTGGGTTGGTCCGCCAACGCTGTTGCGTCAATGCTGGGGTTGGCTCGCCTTTTCTGTGGCAACCGCGAGTGCGGCCTGTGTACGCAAGCCCCACCATCCGCCTTGGGTTCTTGGCGCTCTATGGATGGCAGATCCTATACCCGTTTAAGACCCACTCCCGACGTTCAACTTATTGATCTGCTCGCTCCAAAGCGGGCGGTCGCAGCAGCAGGTCGAACGACAGCAATGTGGCTCCAATTTCAGCACTCCGAGCACCCGCGATCCGTTATGTAGAGCTCAACACAGCTTCTCCA
>CAJAVE010000177.1 GCA_903945325.1 uncultured beta proteobacterium
CCTACGCGCCGCCGTCTGCGCGCCCTTGTGGTTGTCGTGGCACCTGGGCATTGGTCAGGCGCTGCGCGCTGTGAGGTTGGTCAGTGGCCTGCGGCCAGTCATGTGGTGTGTGCCCCCGCCCACCCTTGTGCTTCGCCGCTGCGCGGCATCAGCCCTGCGCGCTGGTCTGCCCGTCCGCCCCCCGTGGGGGCTCCCTCAGCCCGCGCGCCTTGGTTTTTGGTTTGCTACAAGTTCGGTAGCTGGTCACGCACGGAATACGGGGGCTACAGGCCTAACGGCCTGTAAGCCAGCGTAGCCGCTGGCTTACTTTTGAGGTACGACAGCCATATTGATCACTATTGTCTTGACGGTTGGCGGGGTCACGCCAAGTCGCTCTCTTCAAGCATTAAATTTTCCCTAGTCTTCCCTCAATCTCTTGGAACAAGGAGAAAACAAATTCGTCCCTACCTTCGGGATTGCATTTGGAGTAAGAACGAGCTTCCCTGTACCGCTCGCCCTTGTAGCGGAAGATTTGCGATGCCTCCAAGCCTTTTAGATCGTATCGATCGAGATCAATTGGCGCAAGCATAACGGGCACCGATGGTTTTGCGCTAGGCCCGATAAAGTGGGGGAGTTCATGCTCGCCGATAAACTGTGACCCAAGAAACGCCTGGCTTAGGAGCAAAAGGCCGAAATCGCAGTTGTCGATTGCATTCGCTATTTCTTTTTGCCACTGCTCGCCAACCAAGATCGCCTCGTCTGACCATAGTTGGTAGTCGTACGTTTTGGATGGCTTAAGTGCTTCAACAAGTGATTGCACAAACCTGCCTGCAAGTTGGTTGTTGCTTCTGGCGTACGAAACAAAGAACGTGACTTTACGTTTGGGGCGTGAGTTTGCTGTCATGAGTTGTCTTAATTGCCTTATGGCTTGACCCCTGAGGACGGTGCAACAGCAGGATCAGCCGCCTGCACGGATTCAACCGCTGCCTTGCCAAAGTTCTCTGGCAAACGCGCAAAAACTTCGCCTGTTGCCTGCGAGTACCAAACTATTCCAATGACGTCGATCCTCAGAAATTGGAACGATGTTGTGATATCCACAGGACGGTCTCTTTTGGGTTCGACGTAGATGCCATCCTCGAGAATGAACGGATCTCGAAGGGAAAACACGATCAATGCCTTCAAATCAGGAATCGTCTTCGATGCAGTAGCGCCGTCCATCTTGAATCGTATAACCGCCAAGTTTGAGGCGGACGTGAGATCCGATCCGTAGTAGTCTTTGCGACCAAATGTGAGAAATGGGATTCGATTTGCAGCTAGACCGTAACTGACGGAGACGGTCTTTTCGACAGTTACTTTTGCACCGTATGCGTTACTTCCCTCGTAGGTGCTTCGGGAAAGAATTTTGGAGGCAAGACTTGTAAAGAAATCTATGCCGCTTTCCGCGCCGTATTCTCGCTTTTCAAAAATACCTTTGGTTCCACCGGTACTGGTAGCGGGCAGAACAAAGAATGCCCCTTCGCTGGCGTCCGGATTGAATGTGTACGCTAAACGTTGGTGCGCCCACTTCGATACCGGTATTGAAATTGCAAATGTGTCATTGAGTGTTGAGCCACCTAAAAAACTGGCGGAGCGCGCTGCCGTTTTTCGAGCTTCATAGTCGGCTGTGGATTCGAACTCTCCTTTCTTTGACACCACCGCAGCTTTCTTTACTGCATCTATGAGGGTTTCGACTGGTAGCCGCGTGGCGGCAAGGTCTACGCGGTCACCTTGAATCGCAGCAAGCGTAAATTTTTTGACTGTTGGTTCCGCGGGCTTAACTGCGACTGCCTCGGGTTTCTCCGGCGGCTTGACGGGCGTCGTCTGTTTCGCCGGAGCATCTTTTTTGGCCCCTTTGGACGACGACGGCACTTGCCCGAATGTTGCAGTGGATACCACGGCCGCAAGTGCCAAGACACCCAGCGTGGTAACTTTTAAAAATTTACGCATTTTGATCCCTTGATTTTGATTTTCGTATGAACCCACGAATATGGTGGAGTCGGACAGATTCTATGCGGCGAATATCGTAAGGTGTCCATCTATCAGCGAGTGGACAGTCTGCATAGCTTTCATGGCTGATCACGGTGTAGCGGCTAAGGATGCCATGATTGAGGGCGTTGAAGCGAACGACTTCTTAGGGTTGTGGGGCTGGGGCAGCCGTGGACAAAAGGGGTGCGGAGTTTGTGGTGGAGTTCATGTTGGGCATTCAACAGTAAGGTTTAGGTCTCGGAATGCGCGTTCCAAACTACTCGCACGGCCATTGGCAGCGCCAGCCACCATTGAAACCGTTGGCCGCTGACCAGATTGACGCTCCACCCGAATAAGCCCAGCCTGTTCAAGCCGCACCAACGCAGCACTGGCGGCATCGCGTTCGACGTTCAGGGTTTGGAGGGCCTTTTGCGTCAGCTTGAAGGGCTTGCCTTTGGCCATGCCGTGCAGCCACCACAGCGCAATGCCGACATGCAGGGTCTTACCCGGTAATGACGCAGCGCTGCCCAACCAGTCCAGCGGGATGGGGCCACGCAGAAAGAGCGCGGCTTTGGGGGATTCGACTAGCTTGCCGGTGACTCCATCAAGCTGCAGGCGCTTGACCGGCACGTCACGATCCAGGTCAGGGGTGGTAGCCATAAAGAATTGTTAATAAGAATGTACGGGTGCGGTAGCGCGCCGCAGGTGGGTGCGTCTTGCTGCCGCAGGTCAGGCCAGTGTGGGCTGGCCCAACAGGTGCATGACCTTGTTCCACATGACCACGCCGCGTTTGTCCATGTAGCGCTCGGGGTATCGAACTTCCTTCACGTCGCTGCCCAGCTCAAAGCCGTCTAGCACGATGCGGCTGGCTTCTTGCATCAGCGCTTTGGTGGTGGCGATGGCCGCGTCCAGTTCATCCAGCGGGGCTTCGATCAGCAGTGCGTCGTGTACCGGGGCACAGACCCGAATGCCCGCTTCGGTCAGCAGGATGCTGGCAATGCGCAGCATCTCGGCACCGTTGGCTTGCATGGGGAAGTTGCGCAAACTGCGGTCGTTGAGTTCGTCGCGGGTGTGGATTTGCCAGCCAAAGCCTGCCCACAGGCGGCCACCCAGCACGGCTTCATCGACTGCGCTGTCTGACCAGGTCCAGAAGCGTCGGTAGGTGCGCCGGTGCAGCTCCAGCAATTGGCGGGCACGCGCCACGGGCTGGTTGATGCGCAGCGCCAGGCTGGCTTCACCCATGCCGTATTGCACGGCGAGCACGCAGGCTTTGAACTGCTCGCGCTCGGCCTCGTGGGTTTTCTTGGTGGCGGTGGCGGGCACAGCCCCGGCTTGTATGGCAAAGGCCAGGTAGGGGTCGCCGCTGCGGTAGGCGGCCATCATGGCCGGGTCGCCCGAGAGCGCAGCCGCAATTCCGAATTCTTGCTGGCTCCAGTCCACATAGGCCAAGCCCCAACCCGGCCGGGGGCGGATTAGGCCGCGCAGCCAGACCGAGGGGCCAAAGATGAACTTGGAGTTGGACGGCTGGTTGCGCCCGGTGCGTGAGCGAAAGGGTGACAGCAAGCAGCGGTTGCGGCCATCGTCGCCGACATGCAGATTCGCCAGCCGCATTTCTGACAGGGCAGAGCGCAGCTCGCGAATCGGCGCGACCTGCAGATGGGCGCGGGCCATTTCCCGGAACGTGGCATCGCACATATCCAGCCCGCCACTGGCCAGCCGTGGCCAGGCGATTTGCTGGGCCACCAAGTAGGCTTCCCAACGGTTGGCCTTGAAGGTGCGACCCTCAAAAATGCCGTAGTCGCTATCCACATCGGTAATCAGTTGGTCTTGAATGGCGCTCCACTGCGCTTGCAGCAGGGCGAGCGCCGCCGTGTCGATGGGGATGCCGTTGGTCTGGATGCAGGACACGGCTTTCATGTAGCGCCCGCGCAGCAGGGCACGCGGCCAGTCGATCTGGTCTTGCAGGGTGGTCAACAGGTGCGCCAGCGCGACCACGTCGGTTTCGCAATAGTCGAGGATGGCCAGTTGCTCGGCATCAATCCACGGGCCGCCGGTGAGCACCAGATCACGCATGGCGTCTTTTTGCTCACCGCCAATGCTGGGCAGGCCGTAGTGCAGCAGCGCACCCAGCAGCCCGCTGCCGTGGGCCAGGCGCAGGCCGTTGGTCAGGCAACGAAACTCGGTGAAGAGATCGAGCACTTGCACGGGATGCGGCCAGCCCAGAGCATGAAAGCAATCCATTTCAGCCGAGGCGTAATAGGCCACGCACAGCGCCTTGCCGCCGGTTGTGAACGGTGCTGTAGTCATCTTTTGCAGATCGGCCTGCCAGTAGCGCTGTGTGCGGCCTGACGGCCACGCGCGCACCACCAGACAGACGGGCACGGGTGGATTGCCCTCGCGGCCACCTGCCGGGTGGAACTCAAAGTCCACCAGGTAGATGCCATCGGTGAAGCTGGCGGCGTGCATCAGATTTTGCCCAGCAGGGTCTGGATGACCGGGTGGTCCAGGCTGGTGATGATCTTGCCGCGAAAGGCCACTTCGACCAGCGTGTCGATGTCATGCGCGGGCCATTCGGGCTCGGGCAGCGCACCCTCGGCCTCGTACACGTCATAGCCGCCCGCGTGCATGTTGGCGGTGATGCGCAGCCACTTCAGTTTGGCGTGTTCCACCGCCTGAGCCAGCGACTCGTGCCACGGGTTGCGCGTGCCGTCTTCACCGGGCAGGGGTACGGGAATCAGGAAGACGTTGTTTTGGCGGTCGATAGCGGCGTGCAACTGCACCGGGCGCACCAGTTCGCTGATTTCTTGTGCCACGTCGGGCATTACGACATAGCTCTCGCGGGATTCCTTTTGTTCGAGCAGCATGGCGGCGAAGGTCATTTCAGGCGAGGCGTGGGTGCGGAAGAACTGCGGCTTTTTGGGCTTGCCTACGGGCACCAGGGTGAGTAGTTTTTTGACACCCAGGGTGGCACCGTAGTTGGCGGGCAGGCGCAGGGATTTGAGGGCGGCGCTGGCGCTGGACAGGGGGTGGCTGGGTGGTGCTGATGCGGTGGGAGCTGTCGTTGCGGTCATGGGGATGGTCCTTGAGGAATTGAAGTCGAGAGGGCTTTGGGGGCTGTTAAGGCTGGGCTTGGGGGGCATGGCGGGCTCCCGGTTAGACGGCCGCTTTACGGGCGGACTCCAGTTTGAGCACCAGCAGGCGGATTTCGTCATCGGTCTTGCCGGAGATACGCGCTGCGTTGAGGGCTTCGATCTCGGTGGCAGGCCAGCCAATGGCACGCGGCCCGAGGCTGATTTGACGGGGCCACAAGCCTTGCGTGATGCGCAGGTAGATGGTGGAACGCGAGTACCCGGATTGGGTTTGCGCGGCGGGGATGCGTAGGATGGTGTTAGCCATTTTGGGGTCCTTCTGAAAGTTGCTAAACGCTGACAGAACGGAATTTAGGTGGGCGATTTGGGCGAGAAAAGTCCCACAAATGCCCGGCCTCAGAGGGAGATGGGCCGAAATTTCAAGAAGTTGGGGACGTGCGCCAGTGATCGTGCGGGCCAATGGAAATGGCGGCTTTCACTGGGGAAGTGCGGCGCAGATGTGCGTTGGCCGTTGGGCGGAAAGTTGGGCGAAATTTTTCCGCCCAACTATTTTCAGGAATGCATGTGTTTTTTGATTGTGCTGTAGTTGCGACCCTGCGCAGCGGGGGTCTTTTCGATCTGCTTTGCGTACCAGTTTTCAGTATTGCCGGGCTTGGCCTTAAGCAATTTGCGGTAC
>CAJAVE010000178.1 GCA_903945325.1 uncultured beta proteobacterium
AGAGTGGGGAGTTCAAAACTCTGTATGGCAACTCACCCACCGACAGCGCCTTTGTGAACCTGCTGTACACCAATGCCCTGCACCGCACGGCCGACGCGGGTGGTCTGGAGTATTGGGTCAACCAGCTCAGCAGCCACGCCCAAAGCCGCGAGCAGGCGCTGTTGGGGTTCTCGGAGTCGCCAGAGAACCAGGCCTCGCTGATTGGGGTGATTCAGAACGGGATTGAGCTCACAGCGGGGTGATTTGAACTTCCAGGGTTGAGATGCCGTGGTTGGGTGCCATTTTTATGGTTCGATGCGCCGCTTATAGCTGAAAATCTGTGCATGAGCGAACCCTTGGTGCCGATAGTGCAGGAAGAGATCGAATGCACCGCCATTCGGGCACAAGGCGCGGGTGGCCAAAACGTCAACAAGGTGTCCAGCGCCATCCATCTGCGCTATTCGATCCCCAACTCCTCGTTGCCAGACGAGATCAAGGAACGGCTGCTGGCGCTGAGTGACCAGCGCATCACCGCCGATGGCGTGGTCGTCATCAAGGCGCAAACCACGCGCAGCCAGGAGCAAAACCGGCTGGATGCCATCGAACGGCTGCAGGCGCTGGTGGACAGCGTGGCCGTGTTGCCCAAACCGCGCAAGGCAACCAAACCCACACGCAGCTCCAAACTCAAGCGCCTGGACAGCAAGTCAACGCGTGGGGAAGTGAAAAAGCTGCGCGGGCGTGTGTCAGGTGGAGAGCACTGATCGCGCGTCAGCCAGTAAAGTGAATGGCTTTCAGGCCTTCACAGGCACTTTGGCCATTTCATGCGCGGACAGCATGGCGTTGGCCACGCCGCTGGCCGCAATGACGGCAATGCCCAGCCATGCCCACGCATCTGGTACATGGCTGAACACCAGCCAGCCGAACAAGGTGGCAAAGGCAATCTGCGTGTAGAGATAGGGCGCCAACACCACGGCCGATGCCCGCATGTAGGCGCGAATCAGCATCAGGTGCCCAAAGGTCCCCAGAAAGCCGATCAGCACAAACCAGGGCCAGAAGTTCACCAGGGCCGACGTGTTCCAGACCGCGGCCGCGATGGGAGTCATGATCACTGCACCGACCAGTCCCGTGTAGAAATGCGTGGTGTAAGGGTTTTCTTCACCGCTGAGACGGCTGGTCAGCACCTGGAACGAGGCATAGGTGCCCACGAGCAACACCGGAAACAGCAAGGCCCAGCTGAAAACCTGACCGCCGGGTCGCACCACCAGCAATACACCGGAAAAACCGGTTGCCATCAGCACCCAGCGGCGGGCTGAAACCCGTGCTTTCAGCGTCCAGCCTGCCAGCGCTGTCGCCACCAGGGGTGACAGCATAATCATGGCGGTGAACTCCCCCACGGGCAAGTACTGCAGCCCGAAAAACGAACAGCAACTCGTCACCAGCAGCAACAGGCCGCGCAGGGCCTGAAAGCGGGGATTGGGCGTCGTCAGCAGTTCCTTGCCCTGCACCGGAAAGCGAAGGCCAAAGGTCACAACCGCCTGAAACAGATAACGAAACCACAACAGCATCAGCACCGGCGCCAGCGTGGTGGCATGTTTGGTGGCCGTGTCCAGCGAGGCAAAGGCCAGTGTGGTCAGCACGATCAGCAGGATGCCGCCGCCCTGATGCGTTCGCCAGTAGTTCAGTGGGGCAGGTGTGGAGTCGGTCACTCCGCAAACAGACCTTCGCCGCTGCTCTTGGGCGCAACCCCCAGATGCCGGTAGGCGGCCAATGTGGCGATTCGCCCGCGTGGAGTGCGTTGCAGGTAGCCTTGCTGGATGAGGTAGGGCTCGATCACGTCTTCAATCGTTTCGCGCTCTTCGCCAATGCTGGCAGCAATGTTGTCCAGCCCCACGGGGCCGCCGTCAAAGCGGTGGATCACGGCTTCGAGCAGCTTACGGTCCATGACGTCAAAGCCCTGCGGGTCCACATCGAGCATGGCCAGCGCGCGGTTGGCAATGTCCAGGCTGATGTGGCCGCTGCCCTTGACGTCGGCGTAATCACGCACCCGGCGCAGCAGGCGGTTGGCAATACGCGGCGTGCCACGCGAGCGGCGGGCAATCTCGAAACCGCCCTCGGCATCCATGGGTGCATTGAGCAGGCCGGCACTGCGTTTGACAATGCGTGCCAGTTCCTCGGGCGTGTAAAACTCCAGCCGCGCCACGATGCCAAAGCGGTCGCGCAGCGGATTGGTCAGCATGCCGGCCCGCGTGGTGGCACCCACCAGCGTAAAAGGCTGCAAATCAAGCTTGATCGAGCGTGCCGCAGGGCCTTCGCCAATCATGATGTCGATCTTGTAGTCTTCCAGCGCGGGATACAAGATCTCTTCCACCACCGGTGACAGGCGGTGGATCTCGTCGATGAACAGCACGTCGTTCTTTTCCAGATTTGTCAGCAGCGCGGCCAGGTCCTTGGGTTTTTCCAGCACCGGGCCACTGGTCTGGCGCAGGTTCACGCCCAGTTCGGCCGCGACAATGTGACTCAACGTGGTCTTGCCCAGCCCCGGCGGGCCGAACAGCAGCACATGGTCCAGCGCTTCGCCGCGCATTTTGGCGGCGCTAATGAAAATTTCCAGCTGCTCGCGGATCTTGGCCTGGCCCACGTATTCGTCCAGCAATTTGGGGCGCAGGGCGCGCTCCACAGCCTCTTCCTGGGGCGAAGTGGGCGCCGCCGAAATGACGCGCTTGGACGGCAGGGCGGAAAAATCGTCGGTCTGAATGCTCACAGCGGGGTATGGTTGCAGTTTGGGTGGTGGTG
>CAJAVE010000179.1 GCA_903945325.1 uncultured beta proteobacterium
AAAACGCAAATCCTCGTTTCGTCAGAGATCAATATTGACCACTCACTAAAGGGGCAGGAAAAAGTGCTGGCGCTGTGTCAAACTATGGGCGCGCGCACCTACGTCAATGCTATCGGAGGCACAGAGTTGTATGCTAGGGCCGATTTTGCGTCGCTGGGCGTGGATCTCAAGTTCATTCAATCGAAACCCTTCGAATACGCCCAGTTCGACGCGCCCTTCGTACCCTGGCTTTCCATTGTGGATGTAATGATGTTCAACACACCAGAGAAAACCTGTGCAGGCGTACACAATGGCTATCAGCTGGTCTGACGTAGTGCGCAATACCAATTGAAAATGGAATGATCAATAGACTGGATACCCATGCAGTCGCCTACCAAGGCGACAATCTGTACGATTTCGACAACGAAATTCTGCTCACCTGGTATCCGCAAAGGATATTGCACCACGCGGGCAATGCAGCCTCTTTGCTGGAACTGGGGCTGGGTCATGGTTACACCACCGATATTTTTTCACGTCGATTCGCACGTCATGTGGTGCTGGAAGGCTCACCCGCAGTGATTCTCAATTTCCGCGAGAAGCACCCCGACTGCCGTGCCGAAATCGTTGAAACATGGTTCGAGAACTTTGCCACCAGCGAGAAGTTCGATGTGATCGTGATGGGCTTCATCCTTGAACATGTGGACGATCCACTGCTGATCCTCAGGCGCTTTCGTGACTTTCTTGCCCCCAGCGGCAAGATGTTCCTCGCGGTGCCAAATGCCCAAGTGTTGAACCGCAGATTGGGCCAGTTAGCAGGGTTGCTCGACGACGTCACTTCTCTTTCCGAGAACGACCACCTGCTGGGCCATCAACGCTTTTACACCGTGGGCACTTTGAGTGCGGACATCACGCAAGCGGGTTGCGGTTTGGACCGACTAGAGGGCATCTATCTGAAGCCGTTCACCACCAGCCAGATCGTTTCCCTGCAACTGGATAGCAAGGTCATAGACGCACTTTGTACGGTCGGCATTGAGTACCCCGAACTCAGTTGCGGTTTGCTCGCCGAGATTTCTGCACGATGAGAATACTGCTCGTTGGCGGCCAATCTTCGCTGGCACAGGTGGTACGTCCGGTATTGGAGACATTCGCAGAAGTGTTGACAACGGGACGTAGCGGTTGTGACATCGAACTGGACCTCGGATGGCCAGTCGAGCGATTCAAGCTACCTACCGGACTCGATTCTGTAGTCCATCTGGCGGCCCATTTCGGAGGTCGGACTTTTGACGCAATGTTCGCCGCTGAACATGTCAACGTGTTGGGAAGTCTCAAACTCGCCCATGCCTGCGCAAGCTCTGGCGTTGGCCAACTGGTGCAGGTTTCCAGTATCTTCGCCGGGTTAGATGAGCATTCACCGTTCTACGACAGCTACTCCCTGTCCAAGCGACATGCTGAAGAACTGACCCGGCTGTATTGCCGCAGTTGCGACTTGTCATTAGCAATATTGCGTCCGTCTCAACTGTATGGCGAAGGCGAAGCATTCCGCCGCCACCAACCATTCTTGTACGAGCTGATGGACCTGGCTCAGCGCAATGAGAACATTGTTCTCCATGGCAAAAACGACGCCCGACGCAATTTCATTCACGCAGCAGATGTGGCCGAAGTCATCGCCCGCGTCGTGCGGCAGCGAGTTGAAGGCCGCTATGACTGTGGCAGTCTGTCCGACGTACGCTACTCTGAGATCGCCGGCGCTGCATTGGCCGCCTTCGCGAGTGCCGGCACTATTCGCTTCGATGCTACCAAGCCAGATATTCCCGACAAGGCTTTCGCGAAAGATGACTCTCTGTACCGACGAATTAACTTTTTCCCCCAGATTGCGCTGACCCAGGGTCTGGCCCGCGAGGCAATGCGCAGAAAGGCTAGTCTATGAAGCGCGTACTGGTTTCCGGTGCCAGCGGCATAGTTGGATACGGCATTCTTCGTTCGTTGCGCCGCGTCGGACAGTCGTGTTACCTGATCGGCACTTCGATTTACGACGACTCCGTCGCTCCCGCGTTCTGCAACGTGTTCGAACGGGCACCGCCCACCGGCGCGCCAGAGTATCTCGACTGGCTGCTGACCACGCTGCGCCAGCAGCGCATCGACC
>CAJAVE010000180.1 GCA_903945325.1 uncultured beta proteobacterium
AATGCCATTTGGTGCCGTCGGCGAGACTCGAACTCGCACAGCTCTCGCCACTACCCCCTCAAGATAGCGTGTCTACCAATTTCACCACGACGGCGGCTTTTTGTCTGCATTGCATGAGGAACCCGAAGGTGTTTTGCTTTTCAGACAAGGCTAGAGTTTACCCTGAATTTACCCCTGCCCTCAAAGGGACAAGCCAATTAAAGTAGCAATTATTTGACCGGAATCTGACCTACGCCAGACGCGGCAACGGAAGGGCTGGAGGCAGCCTCCGCAACCATCGGTGCAACGGCCGCGGCACCTTCTAAAACGCTACCGGATGTCGCAGGCCGCAGGTTACCAAAGTAAGCCAGTGCCAAAGTGCAAACGAAGAATACCGTTGCAAGAACCGCAGTTGTACGGGACAAAAAGTTCGCACTTCCGCTCGCGCCAAACAAGCTTCCAGAACCGCCGCTACCAAATGCAGCACCCATGTCTGCACCTTTTCCATGCTGGACCAGGATCAAACCAATCATGGCCAGTGCGGAAAGCATCTGAACCGTCAAAATAATCGTTAACACAATATTCATTCTCAACTCCTAAATGGGTCACTTGCAGCGAGCGCTGCATCAATTCAATTCGCCGCAGCAATGATGGTCAAAAAATCGGTGGGCTTGAGGGACGCACCGCCAACCAACCCACCATCTATGTCCTGCTGAGACAACAGCTGAGCCGCGTTAGCGGCATTCATGCTGCCACCGTACAAAATGAGAACCCGTTCTGCCTGGGCGGTCGCGGCTCGCAACTGCGCCCGCAACACGGCATGAACCTGCTGTGCCTCCTCAGGACTGGCGGTCTTACCGGTCCCGATCGCCCAGACTGGCTCGTAGGCCACCACGATTTCGCTGATGCAGTGTCCATTCGCATGGATCACCGCCGCCAACTGGCGCTTGACCACTTCTTCTGTACGTCCCGCTTCACGCTCTTCCAACGTTTCACCGACACACACGATGGGCGTAATGCCAGCCGCGAGTGCTCGCAGGGCCTTGACGGCAACCACCACATCGGTCTCGCCGTGGTATTGGCGACGTTCCGAATGTCCCACCAGGCAATAGCGGGTTGCGAAATCCCGCAACATAGCAGCCGATACCTCGCCCGTGAATGCGCCGGCCTCGTGCTGGGACACATCCTGCGCACCCAGTTCGATACCGGTTCCAGCCACCAGACCCTGCACCTGTGCCAAATAGGGAGCAGGCACACAAACGGCTACTTGACACGTTGCACTCGCCATCCCCGCCACCAGCGCCTTCAACAGCGTTTCGTTGGCTACGGACGAGCCATTCATTTTCCAGTTACCGGCAATCAGCTGTTTTTTCATGCTGCACTCCAAGTCAAAATAATCTTGCCAATATGCTGATTGGACTCCATCAGCGCATGGGCTCGCGACGCACCACTGCCACTGGTGTGGGATGCGTCAACCGCCGCAAACACACTGTGTATCACCGGCTTGACGCGTCCGGCCGCCAACAAAGGCCAGACGTGTTGAAAACAGGCCCGGGCGATACCTTCCTTGAACGATACAGGACGCGCGCGCAAGGTCGATCCGGTAATGGTCAAGCGCTTGCGCATCACCAATCCCGCATTGATTTCGCCCTGCACACCCCCCTGTACGGCGATGATGACCAGACGCCCGTCTTCTGCCAGACACTGCAATTCCTTGGCCACGTAACTGCCCGCCACCATGTCCAGCACCACATCGACACCACGTCCATCCGTAAGCCGCAAAGCCTCGGCCTGGAAATCCTGCGTCTTGTAGTTAATGGCATGGTCTGCACCCAGCGCCAGACAGGCTTCGCACTTGGCATCGCTACCGGCCGTGGCGATCACGCGCGCGCCCATGGCCTTGGCGACTTGAATCGCCGTGACTCCGATTCCACTGGTCCCACCTTGCACGAGCAGGGTTTCGCCGGCCTTCAAACCACCCCGATCAAAGACATTACTCCAGACGGTAAAAAACGTCTCAGGCAAAGAAGCGGCCTCTACATCGCTCAGACCCTGCGGAACCGGCAGGCATTGACCGATTGGCGCAACACAATACTCAGCATAGCCGCCGCCTGCGACCAGCGCGCAGACGCGGTCACCCACGTTGAGACCTGCGTCCTGCAAAGCTTTTTCATCGCCACCAACAATGGCTCCAGCGATCTCCAACCCTGGAATGTCCGAAGCCCCCGCAGGAGCAGGATACATGCCAGCACGCTGTAATACGTCAGGGCGATTGATCCCGCTGGCGCCCACGCGGATCAGCACCTCACCCACGCCCGCGACAGGCACGGGGCGAGTTGCCAGACGCAAAACGTCTGGCCCGCCAAAGGATGCAATTTCAATAACGTTCATAGCATTTTTAGCCGGTAGCCCCGCCAACATTGCGCAAGGCGCTACCAAATTGCTAGCGATTGACGATCAACCCTGATCCGACGACTGCGCTGGACGATCCAGCAAAGCCTTCATGGAGAGCTTGATACGGCCCTTTTCGTCGGTTTCCATGACCTTGACCTTGATGATCTGGCCTTCGGTCAGGTAGTCGGATACCTTCTCCACTCGCTCGTGGGCGATCTGGCTGATGTGCAGCAGACCATCCTTGCCAGGCAACAGGTTGACCAAGGCACCGAAGTCCAGAATCTTGGTGATGGGACCTTCATAGACCTTGCCAATTTCCACTTCGGCCGTGATCTGCGCGATGCGGCGCTTGGCTTCCTCTGCCTTGGCTGGATCAGCAGACGCAATGGTAATCGTGCCATCTTCGTCAATATTGATCTGGCAACCGGTTTCTTCGGTCAGCGCACGGATCACCGAGCCGCCCTTGCCGATCACGTCACGGATCTTCTCGGGGTTGATCTTCATGGTGAACAGACGCGGTGCGAAGTTGGACACTTCGGTCTTGGCTTCAGACATCGCTTCTTGCATCTTGCCCAGAATGTGCATGCGCGCTTCCTTGGCCTGTGCCAGAGCGACTTGCATGATTTCCTTGGTGATGCCCTGGATCTTGATGTCCATCTGCAGCGCGGTAATACCGTTGGTGGTACCGGCTACCTTGAAGTCCATGTCGCCCAAATGATCTTCATCACCCAGGATGTCGGTCAATACCGCAAAACGGTTGTCTTCCTTGATCAGGCCCATGGCAATACCGGCCACGTGCGCTTTCATGGGAACGCCTGCGTCCATCAGCGACAGGCAGCCACCGCAGACCGAAGCCATCGACGAGGAACCATTGGACTCGGTGATCTCCGACACCACACGCATGGTGTAGGGGAAGTCTTCTTTCGAAGGCAAGCACGCCACCAAGGCGCGCTTGGCCAGACGGCCGTGACCAATCTCGCGACGCTTGGGTGTACCCACGCGACCCGTTTCGCCGGTTGCGAACGGAGGCATGTTGTAGTGCAGCATGAAGCGGTCTTCGTAGTCGCCGCTTAACGCGTCGATACGCTGTGCATCGCGCTCAGTACCGAGTGTGGTCACGACCAGCGCCTGTGTTTCGCCACGCGTGAACAGCGCCGATCCGTGGGTGCGGGGCAGCACGCCGTTGCGGATTTCGATAGCGCGCACGGTGCGGGTGTCGCGACCGTCGATGCGGGGCTCGCCCGCCAGAATCTGGCCGCGAACGATCTTGGCTTCGATTTCAAACAGCAGGCCTTCAATGGCCACGCTGTCAAACGCAGCGCCTTCAGCCTTGAGAGCCACCATGACTTCGGAGTAAGCCGAACGGCAAGCCTGGGTGCGGGCTTGCTTGTTGCGGATTTGGTAAGCTGCAACCAATTTGGCTTTGGCCAGGCCGTCGATCTTGGCGATCAGGGCTTCATCCTTGGCAGGCGCTTTCCAGTCCCACATCGGCTTGCCGGCGTCACGCACGAGTTCGTGGATGGCGTTGATGGCGATATTGCCCTGCGCGTGGCCATAAACCACGGCTCCGAGCATGATTTCTTCGGACAGTTGTTGGGCTTCGGATTCCACCATCAACACAGCAGATTCGGTACCGGCAACGACCAGATCCAGGATCGAATCCTTGCGCGCAGTCTGGCCGGGGTTCAACACGTACTCACCGTTGACATAGCCCACGCGGGCTGCACCAATCGGGCCATTGAACGGCACGCCGCTGATGGACAGCGCCGCGCTGACAGCAATCAGGGACGCAATATCGGCGTCCACTTCGGGGTTCAACGACACGGTGTGCACAACCACGTGCACTTCGTTAAAGAAACCTTCGGGGAACAGGGGGCGAATAGGACGGTCGATCAGTCGACTGGTCAGCGTCTCGAACTCGCTGGGGCGGCCTTCGCGCTTGAAGAAGCTGCCGGGGATCTTGCCTGCCGCGTAGGCCTTTTCCAGGTAGTCAACCGTCAAGGGGAAAAAGTCTTGACCGGCTTTGCCTTCGGTCTTGGCAACGACAGTGGCCAGCACTACGGTGCCGTCCATGTCCAGCAGCACAGCGCCGGTGGACTGGCGTGCGATTTCGCCGGTTTCCATAGTGACCGAGTGTTGGCCCCATTGGAAGGTCTTGGTAACTTTGTTGAAAATGCTCATTGTTTCATCTCCTGATAGTGCGGGAATCCGCTGGCAGGTAAAGGCCACCTGCCAAGCCCGGAGGCAACAACGCAGAACACGATGCCATTCCACAGAAACTCAAACTGCGATCAAAAAACCGCCAATTTCCGTGGAATGACACAGCTTCGCTCTGTTTTTGCCATCTCCGAAGTAAAAAACGCCTGAGCTAGTGAACTAACTCAGGCGTCTGTCATTTGGTGCAAGGCTTACTTGCGCAGGCCCAACTTGGCGATCAGCGCGACGTAACGGTCGTGGTCCACGCGGTTCA
>CAJAVE010000181.1 GCA_903945325.1 uncultured beta proteobacterium
CCAACGCAATTGCCCTGGTCAATTAGCCTGCAATACCGCGTTTCTCATCCGCAGGAGCCACAGCACGCGGATTTGGCGGGTTTTGGAGTTGGCGCATCAAACTGGTTGAAGAGGACGTTGTTTTCCAGGTGGATGTGGTTGATCAGGTCATCGTGCAATTGGGCAATTCCCGAGTACAGCGCACGCCAGGTGTTGCACGCACCTTGCGGTGGACTGGCGTTATTGCTTAGAGCCATCAGTTGTTCCAGCATTGCCCCATGCTGGGTGTGCTCAGTTCGCATAACACCGATAGGTTGCGACACAAAGGGACTCCCACCGGACTTCAGCATGGGGAACAGGATGTTCTCTTCCTTCACCATGTGGTCGAGCAAATCCTGCTCCGCTGCCTCCAACAAATCGGCCAATCCGGCCGGCACGAGTGGATGGTCGCGGTGTACCGCCTCCACACGCCGAGCCATACGAATCAACTCTGGCAATTGCTCTCGGTGAACAGCGTGGTAGCGCTGCAGGATATGGTCAATAAGAGCTCCAGCGCTGTCGTACTCCAATGGTGCATCGGTCCGCTGAATGGCAGCCAATTCACGCATCAACGCCGCTGGGTCCAAGCCCTTTTCTGAAGCAGCCTGCGCCAAACTCACCTGGCCACCACAACAGAAATCAAGCTTGTGACGGCGAAAAATGGCGGTGGCTCCTGGTAACTGGACAGCGATTTGACCTATGGCTTGCTGATCATCCAGGACATAAGGCTCTGGCTCGGTACTTTGCAGACGGGCATTCATGAATAGGCTCCTTTTAAACATTCATCTAGTATGGATGTATTCTATACGATATCATGCATTTAATATGCATCTTTACTTTTTGGCTAAAACACCATGCGACTGACCCAGTGGACCGACTTCTCTTTGCGTGTGCTCATGTACTGCGCAGGGTGCGAGAGCCGTGAACAGCCAGTGACGATTACGGAGATTGCAGACACCCATGGCATCTCGCGCAGCCACCTGACCAAGGTTGTTCATCAATTGGGTGTGCATGGCCTGCTGGAAAACACGCGCGGCCGTGGCGGCGGCATGCGTCTGTGCAAGCCCGCAGCGGAAATCAACGTCGGAGCGGTGGTGCGTCAGACTGAAACCGACTTCGCCATGGTCGAGTGTTTTGTTGCGCAAACCAACCAGTGTTGCTTGAGCCCCCAGTGCCGCCTCAAGGGAGTGTTACAGCAAGCTATTCACAGTTACCTCGCAGTCCTGGATAGCGTCACATTGGCAGACTTGATCACACCTGAGTCGGTTCTTGGCAAGTCAGTCCTGGTGGGGATGCCAATTTCGGGCCAGCGAAGTGCCGTAACGTAGAGGCAATCGTCGAACGTGTTTATCGACTACACAATCATCAAATTGCTGCACCAATCAGCAGTCGCGCTGTCAGGATTGGGGTTCTTCGTGCGCGGCATTGCATCCTTGCGGGCAGCGCAATGGACCCAGAGCCGTATCGCAAAGACCCTGCCGCATGTGGTTGACACCGTTCTGCTCCTATCCGCAGTGGCATTGGCAGCCATGATGGGCATCAACCCCGTGCATGTACCTTGGCTGCTTGCCAAAATTCTCGGTCTGCTGCTGTACATTGGACTAGGCATGGTGGCATTGCGTCCGCGCTTTGGACGCAACACCCGAGCTACTGCCTGGGTACTTGCGCTGCTTGTGCTGACCTGGATTGTGTCGGTTGCGGTGTTGAAAGATCCCTTGGGGTTTATTGCCCTCCTGCTGCAAACCAGCGTCTGACACCAAACAGGCCTTACCCCAGAACGACGGGTGAGCCCTGTCGGTCGAAAGCGAGGTAACGCGACATCTCGCCCCGCTTGATTGATTCCACCATCGCTTGTAAGGACGTTTCTACTATTTCAGGGTTGGGCGCACCTTTGGCACTTCCGGACAAAGCCCCTGCAAACAC
>CAJAVE010000182.1 GCA_903945325.1 uncultured beta proteobacterium
AGTTTTTAGTGGGCTGGTTTCGACGTTGATGCAGAAGGGACCCACAGTGCGTTCACAAACTGCGCACCCGGAAAGCTGTCGGTCGTGGTCGTCAGCAGATGGCCAATTGGAGGTGCAGCGACTGCCGAAATTGACGCCCCGTTGCCGTCAGTCATATCACTGAGTGAACGTCGGGTATCGAGCGAGCATTTCGAGCAATCTTACGTCGGGTCCCGCCCCAAGGGAGCCAGACCGCAGCCCGAAATCAAGCCGCATTCCCGAACGTCGGCTCTTTGATTTCTCGGCATAAAGTTTGATGACCGCGGTCCGTGATCCAACGTCAGTCATCGAGTGATCGTTCATGATGGTATCGGCGTGCCACCACCAATATCAGGATTGCATTCGGAGTCTTCAATTTGGAGCCGATCTGAATGTCGGCTCCCCCGCCCAAAACCTACTTCACGCTGTAGCTGGCAATCGCCTTGGGAAACTTGAAGGTGTACAGGCGCGTGGGGCGCTCCGAGGTGCTGCCGGGCGCCACGCGCACGGCAGCAGCCGGGCACACCTTGGTGCCGTTGTTCACGAGCTTGCCGTTTTCCGTCAGGCAGGCTGTCACGTCGCCGCTCACGGCCACACCTTTTGCATCAAACAGCGCGGGCGTAACGCCAAAGTCGTTGTCGTTGATCAGCGCGATCGTGTCGCCGTTCACCACCGTGAGGCCTTCGGCCTTCTCGGCCAGCCAACCCGCATCGTTGAGTTGCAACAGAAGGGTGCGCTTGAGCGGCACGACCTTGGTCCAATCCACACCCTTGACCGCCTTGGCCGTGGCGCTGCTGGCTTCCAGCTCGGCACCCAGGGCATTGATGTCGGTCGCGTCAGCGGGAATTTCCACCAGCATGATCTTGTTGACCAGCACACCCGCTGCGTTGACGCCCTGCTCAATAGCCAGAAACTTGCCCGGCGCCACAAAGGCGATGTCGCCCATCTTGGCCTGCCCGGTGTCAGACTTGGACCAATCGGTCTTGCTCAAGGGAAAGGCATAGGTCTTGGTAGTGCCGGTGGCGGGATTGAGCACCAGCCAGCGCAGGAACAGCGCGGTCTTGCTGACCGACACCGACGTACCGTCGTCCACTGTCACCTTGGCGTCCAGCGGGCTTTGGACCAGGCCGTGCAGTTCACCTGTAGCATCCATGGCCAGGCCTTCCATGCCACGGTTGGCGCGGCGCAGGTTCAACACGGCGGGCAACACCGGCTTGCTGGCGGTGCTGCCGGCAATGGCCGGCGCAAAGCGCTCCTCAATCTTGCCGGTGGCCGCATCCACCTTGATGATGAATGGGCCGTATTCGTCGGAGATGTAGAGCTTGTTATTGGTCTTGTCGAACACAATACCTTCAGGGTCCAGGCCCATGGGGTCGCCGGTCAGTGCCACAAGCGCCTCGTTCAGGGCCACTTCAGCCGATGAACCGGGTGTGCCGACTGGCAGGGGCAAGCCGGTGAGCTTGCCACCCTTTTCGTTGATCATGGGCGTGATGCTGGTCACTGTGGCCACGCCATTGGCCAGGCGCAGCACACCAAACGTAGGCGCAAAACCCGGGGCCGGGAACACTTTGGTTCCATACGTGCTGCCGCCCACCGCAATATTGGGGCCGTCGGCATTGGAGCCGCGGTCGGTCAGCACGTAGAAGTCGATGCTGCCATCGCTGTTGACTGACTTGAGCGCCATCGCCGACCCCACCGCCAGAGGGAAACCTTTGGGGAAGGCCGCCTTCAACTCGGCACTGGTTCCCTCGTAGGGCACATTCATGCTGGTGGGCACGTTGACGCGGTGCTTGCTGACCACCACATCGCCACCGCTGATGGCTTCTTTCGCGGTCGTGACGCTGCGGCCCATGGCGGCCAGGCTACTCTCAAAACTCTCGCGTGCCAGACCACGCGCCACGGGCGTGGTGCCTAACGCGGTTTTCAATGCGGCTTCAAATTGGGTGCCATCGGTCTCTTCGGGCTTGACCGTGCCATTGAGCTTGGCCGCCAGCGCGGTGTCGATCACGATGCCGTTGTCCACGTTCTGATCGCTGTCGAGCGATTGCAGCAACTGCAGGCGGTTGAGCACGCGTGCATCGCTGACCGCAGCACCCGCCACCAGATCCAGCGGCGTAACTACGGCGGCCCCAGCGGCAGTGCCCAGTGCCAGAGCGCCAAGCTTGAAGCTCACCTTGTCCGCAGGCGTGCCACCGCCGTAGCTGAAGGTTCCATTCGCATCCGTGGTGCCATTGATGCCAGCGGACGTGCTGTAACCCAGGCCCGCGACTAGTCCATCAATAAAGCGCCCTTGAACCGTGGGTTCTCCGCCACCGCCGCCGCAAGCCGCCAGTAGCAAACCGGCCATCACAGGGTTCAAAGCAAGCACCATCGCGCGTGTATTCATCTTCATTTTTGAGTCCCAGTTTTGAAAGGGACCCATTACGCCTAAGGCATGTGACGATTCGATGAAATGCCTTGCATGGGGACTAGGTCGTCGTCAGATTTACTATGCTTTTGATAGCTGCTTGCGCATATTCCACGGGGTCAAAACGCGTATTTGACACCTAAATCTTTGCTGAAAGCAGTTATTTGGCTTGGGGGAGGATGACGGGTAAAGACGCCGAGCTGACTATATGGCCCCGATTCAATATGACTGCCGTTCAACAGGCAGCGTTCGGTCCATATTGCGGTCTTCGACAGCGTGGCACTTGCAACTGTTGTTCTTACCGACCTTGCTGCATCATCTCCAAAAATTGCGCCTGCATGCGATCCCGCAACCGATCAAGTTCGGCCAGCCGTGCAATGGCTGCCTCGATCTGGCCATCCAGCTTGAAGCGGATCAACTCACTCGCCAGCTCATGGATTTCGATGTGCATGGTCTCCAACGCTTCAATTGCCGAGCAACTCTCCGTGCGCAAGCGTGCCTCGGCGTTCAGCCATTGCCCAACACGACAATGTGCATGGTGCAATGGCGGCGCAGTCTCTCGCTCACCCCGAACAAAACTGACCACCTTAATGATCCAGGCCCTGTGCTCGACCAAGGCAAAGAGAATCGGCCGGTCATCACGACTGATCGGTGCTTGATTCAGCCATGACGAAGGGGCGTGCCAGGTCTCCAGCCAGGCCGGCATATCTTCAGCTGGCATGGGTCGGGCGATGGCATAGCCCTGCGCGCGCTGACAACCAAACTGCAGCAAAATCTCGCCGTGAGCCAGGGTTTCCACCCCTTCAGCAATTGTCTGGCGGCGAAAAGCGCCAGCCAAGCCGAGCACGCCATCCAGAATCGCCAGATCGTCGGGGTCATCGAGCATGTTGCGCACAAAGCTCTGATCAATTTTTAGCAGACCCGCTGGCAAACGTTTGAGATAGGTTAACGACGAATAGCCAGTGCCAAAGTCATCCAGCGCGAAACCGATTCCAATCTCATGGCAAGCCAGAATCAGGCTGGAGACATGGTCAACATCTTGAAGAGCGCTGGTTTCCAGCACTTCCAGTTCCAGGTCGTCGGCGGCGACTGCAGGGTGAGCGGCAAGTCGCCGCTGCAGGCGTTCGACAAAATCGGTTTGCGCCAAATGGATCGCATCAATATTGACACTCACCGGCAGTGCCAAGCCTGCCCGCTTCCAGTCCTCGATTTGCGCCAGCGCGGTATCCAGCACCCACTCACCCACGTCAATCGCCATCGGGTGGTCGGCAATCAGCGGCAAGAAGTCTGCGGGCGCCAACAAACCGCGCTCCGGATGCCTCCAACGAATCAATGCCTCGGCACCAATGACAACACCCGTGCGCATGTTCACCTTGGGTTGGTAAAGGAGAATGAACTCCCGGGCATCCAGCGCCAGTCGAATTCGCTCCAGGCTTTCATGATGGCAGCGCACGCTGCGGTCGTGCTCGGTATCGAAGAAGTGATAGCGATTCTTGCCCGATTGCTTGGCCTGATACATCGCCTGGTCTGCTTGGCGCAATAGTTGGTCGCCATCCATTTCCTGAGGTTGAGGAAAAAATGTGACCCCCATACTGGCCGACACTTGGACTACCCGCGTACCTGCGTGCACCGGTGCTGAGGCCGCGTCAAGCAAACGTTGCAGCAGTGGCGTGCAAGTGGCAGCGTTGGGCAAGTCAACCATTACCGCAACAAATTCATCGCCGCCCTGGCGTGACAGGGTGTCACCATCACGCAGCACCAAACGCATACGTTGCGACACGGCAATCAATAACTGGTCGCCCACATCATGACCATGGATGTCGTTGATCGCCTTGAAGCCGTCCAGGTCAATGAACACTACCGCAACCTGAGAACCCCGACGCTGCCCCTGGTACATGGCTTGTTGCAGGCGGTCAGCCAGCAGTATCCGGTTAGGCAGTTGTGTCAGGGCATCAAAGTGGGCCAGGTTTTCCAGCCGGTCTTGCAACAGCTTAGAAGCGGTGATGTTGGAAAACAGCGCGACATACTGCCGCACTTGGCCTTGAGAATCGGCCACGGCACTGATCGTCAGCAATTCGGCGAATACCTCCCCGTCTTTGTGGCGGTTCCAAATTTCGCCACGCCAGTGGCCGTGCAAACGCAGGTCTTGCCACATGTTGGCGTAATACGCTTGATCTTGCCGCCCAGAGCTAAGTAAGCTCGGGTTTTTTCCCAACACTTCGTCCCGGCTGTAACCAGTGATCAGGGTGAAGGCATTGTTCACATCCAGAATGTTGGCCGCTGCATCCGTGATCACAATGCCCTCGCTGGTGTGAGAAAACACCATCGCCGCGTTGACTTGTTGCAGACGCAGGGCTTCCGCACGCTGATGCTCAATGAGCACCTGACGGCGAAAATAGGCAACAGCCAACACGGCGATCAGCAGCAAACTGGGGACCAATACGCCCAGGATGGTATTGGCTTCGGTCCTGAAACGCTGCAAAACATGGTCGCGCTTGAGGTGGGTCATCACCACAAAGGGGTACACCGACGACACCCGGTATGCTGTGAGTGCGTGCCATCCGCCGCTGGGGTTTTGCTTGAATTGCGCAAACTGGCCAAATTCACGCTCGTTAAAGCGCAAGGCTTTCTCGCCCGCACTTTGCCACGCCACAGCGGCGCTGGCCTGGGCGCCAGTGGTGATGAGCAAGGTGCCGTCTAACCGTGCCAATGTCACCAGGCCCGCATCGGGCGCCAACTGCTGCGTCATGTAATGGCGAAAATGCTCCGGATTCAGCGCAAACAACAGAATGAAGCTGCGTTCGCCCCGCACCAGGCTGGTGATGACGGGTATGAAATGTGGCAAGTCTTCGTTTTCAGTGGGCGCGGCTAAGGCGGTTTGGCCCTGGTCAAAGTCGCGACCCGACCACAGTGGCCCGATACGCAGGCCGTCGGCCGACCCCTGCACCACTGGCAGAAAGTGTTCATTGGGCACGCTGAGACCGATATTGGCCGGGTTGGAGCTGGCCAAAATGACACCCTTTTCGTCCTGCAGCGAGATCGAACGCAAGTGCGGGGCATGGCGCAGGGTTTGATTAAACGCTTGCCCAATTTGCTGCCATTGAAGCGGTAGTTGGCCCTGTGGCAGCGCATTGGCGCCCGCCAGCTCGGTGACCTGCAAACTGCGGGTGACGTAATCTTCAATGCTGCGGGTTAGTAAGGCGGCGGTGTCAAGCCCGTTGGCCAAGGTGTCAGAGCGCAGCAGCCACAGCGCGTAGCCGGTTAGACCGATCAAGGCTGCCAGTATTAACGCCAGCGCACCGAATATGACTGCACGAAGGCGGCGAATGCGTTCAGTCACGGCGCAACAATGGGGGCAAGTTGATGTGCCCGGGCTGCGTTCATCAATCGCCCATCACGCTTGATGTCGGCCACAAATTGAGTCAGACGGGTGTGCCAGGCGTCGTCGCCCGGTGCCATGGCGTAAGCGTAAGGTGTAACGTGGTAGTACCCAGGTGGAGCGACCAGACGCGCCCAGTCCGCATTGGCCAGAAAACGCTGGCTGTAGGGAAAGTCAGTCATAAACACATCGGCGCGACCGGACTGCACCTCTTGCTCACGGGCAAAGGGGGTGTCGAGCACCAGCAGTTGGGCGGCCTTGAGCTTATCCCACATGACCGGCTCATGAAGAGTGCCTTTGGCCACTGCCACCACCACACCGGGCTTGTCAATGTCGTCCCAGCGCTGAATGCGACGGTTGGCTTTGCTGACCACCCCGTAAATGTCGCTAGCCAAATGGGGCGGGGTAAAGCGCAGTTTTTCCTGGCGCGCGGGCGTGATGCCCACCGCAAACATGGCGACATCGCAGCGGTCTTGGGTGACATCGTCAGTCAACTTGGCAAAGGAACTGTCCACAAACACCACCGAGACGCCCAGGTCCTTACCCAAAGCCTGAGCCATATCAATGTCCACCCCGCTGAGCTGGTTGGTTTTGGGGTTGCGGTAGGTGATGCCGTAATAGTCTGGCCAAATGCAGACACGCACCTGCTGCGCGGCCTGAATGCGTGCCAAACGCGAGCCAGCACCCGGCGGCTGAGCAGTGCACAACAAGGGCCACACCAGCATCGCTGCACAAACGCTGGCGTGAAACAGCCACATGGATGGAACACAGCTACGCAAACCAGGGGAAAACCGCAAGATCTGCATAGTCATTTCTTAAAAAAGTGCGTTGGCAATAGTTGCGATGTTAGGCACGAACTTGGACAGGTGTTTTTGCTGCAGCGGACGGAACTTTTGCTGGAGCGAATTTATTTATCGACTCCTTTCGGTCTGAATCCGTTTAGCCGTTACTCTGCGGGTTTCTGGAAATTTTCCGCACTACTTGCCTGATGACCGCTGTAAAACCTGCCGCGCCCACGCTGTTGCTGATCGACGATTCGATTGCCGAACTCCGCGTGCTGATCGATATGCTGGCAGCGCGCAAATGGCGCACGCTGGTGAGCTTCGACGGCATGGATGGGTACCGCAAGGCAGGACTGAAAAAGCCTGATCTGATTCTGCTTGATGTGCGCATGCCGGGCATGGATGGCTTTGGCACCTGCCGTAGACTGAAAGCGGACCCAAGCACGCAATCCATTCCGGTGATTTTCCTGACCTCGGCTGACGACAAGGAAGACCGCCTGACCGGACTTTCACTAGGCGCCGTGGATTACATCATCAAGCCCTATGTCAGCGAGGAGGAGGTGCTGGCGCGATTGGGCATCCACCTGGAACTGGCCCGGCGACTGGGTTCGGTGCCATCGATCCGTGCCAATGCGACCAGCGGACAGTCCGCTCTGGTGGCTGCCGCAACGTCCTTGCTGCTCGAATCACTGACCAATCCGCCTTCCCCGGAAACACTCGCTCTGCAATTGGGTACCAACGAGAAGCGGCTCAACGAGGCCTTTCATGAAGCCTTTGCGTTGCCGGTGTTTGCCTGGCTGCGCGAGCAAAGACTGCGCCTGGCGCGACAATTGTTGTCAAAGACCGATACGCCGATTGCCGACATTGCTGCGCATTGCGGTTATGGCTCGCCGGCGAATTTCGCGACTGCCTTCAGGGAGCGCTTCGAATGTACGCCGCGCGATTTTCGGCGACGGCTGAGTCGATTGGACGTCGATGTTCCTGATGAAGGAATCTCTGCAACATGAATTGCAGGCGAACGCTGCGCTGGTTGCTGACTGTGCTGCTGACCTTGATCGTCACGGGCACGTACGCTGCCACGGTGGTCCTGGATATAAGCGACGAACAGATTGATCTTTCGAGCCGTCTCGCACTGCTGCATGACCCTGATGGCAAACTGCACTACACCGAAGTTTTGGCGATGGAAAACGAATTCCGCGCGGCGGGGCCTCGGGACCTGACCCGCAGCTTCAATGCAGGGGTGTTCTGGTTGCGTTTTTCTCTATCGCATACGGGATCGCAAGCGCTCACCCGGTGGCTGGTGGTAGGAACCCCCAAGATCAACACGGTCACGCTTTATCTGCAAAGTGGGACGGACTGGCAAATCATGCAGTCCGGCCGTAACACACCAGTGGGACAAAAACCGATCGTTGCCACGGATGCAGTATTTCCGATCACCCTGCCCCCCGGACAAACCCGCGAAGTCCTGGTCCGCGTGCTCGTGCGTGGTGCCACGGACATGTCCACCAGCTTGTGGGAGCCCCAGGCTTATCGCTTTCAATCAGGCGAAGGCAAACTTTTTCTGGTGGGCATGCTCACCGGGGTTCTGGTCAGTGCTGCCCTGTCACTGATTGTCTTTATCCGTTTGCGCGAGATGCAGTACCTCTGGATGTCCCTGTTTCTGATCGCCATCGCCGGGGTGGAGTCGGCACGGGAAAACCTGATCGGATTTTATTTCTGGCCTACGCACACGGCTGTGCCCCTGCAAATTCTCTCCCTTTTTGGTGGCCTGGCCGTCTTTTCTCTGGCCAAAGTGATTTCGCATGCAATCGACTTGCCCCGGCATATCGCTTCTGCCGAAAAATTATTTATGTTCACCCGCTGGCTTGCCGTCGGGGCCGTTGCTCTTAGCGGCTTCGACTATGGTTCGGGTGTGCGCCTGCTGGCGTTCACAGCCATCATTATTCACGTCGGGGGGCTGGTCTTTCCGCTTGTTCTTTGGCGTCGGGGTGTCCCTTCGGCCCGATGGTTCGGCGCAGCGTTTGCACTGGGTTTGTTGTTGGAGACAGCCCGCCAACTGGCTAATCTGGGCATTCTGCCTTGGGCATCGGCGATGAATTTCAGCCTCGCCGGCTATCTGCTGGCTACCCCCTTCATTCTGGTTGGCATGATCGAGCAGACACGCCAACTCACCCAGCAACTGGCTGTGGCAGAACAACTGCAAACTGCCAAATCGGCGTTTCTTGCACGCATCAGCCATGAGCTGCGTTCACCGCTGAACACCATTCTGGGCTATGCGCGGATGTTGCAGCGGGGCTCGGTTCGCATGTCGCTGCAGGAAGGCACCGCCGGCATCGAAACAAGCACCCTGCGCCTGCTCAGCCTGATTGACGAATTGCTGGATTCCTCACGCGCCGCAGCCGGCAAGCTCGATGTTTCGCCAGTGCCAACGTTGTTCGTGCCCTGGCTCGATGAACTGTGCGCCAGCATGCCCATCCTCATGGAGGCACGGGGCAATCGTTTTGTGTGCGAACGCCACGGCAACTTGCCCCGGGCGATTGACATGGACGGCCAGCGCTTGCGCCAAGTATTGGAAAACCTGCTCAACAATGCCAGTCGTCATACCAGCAACGGTGAGATCCGGCTCGAATGCTCCGCCCAGCACGATGACACCCAGGCCACTGTGCTATTTGCTGTGCACGACTCGGGCGAAGGCATCGCCCATGAGCGACTGAAATCGATTTTTGATCCCTTCGTCCGTGGTGACGTGGTTGAGCAAGAGGACGGCCCCAGTCACACGGGCTTCGGTCTGGGCCTGCCGATCTGTCGTGAGCTGATACAGCAAATGGGCAGTGAGATCGCTGTCAGCAGTACACCCAAGCGGGGTAGCAGCTTCAGTTTCACGCTGAAGTGTCCGCTTGTCGCGCCACCGGCGGCCGAGGCAGATCGCCCGCAGGCCGCGCCAAAGCGTCAGCCGCCATTGGAATTAGGCCTGTCCGAATCCCGTCTGCACGTGCTGCTGGTCGATGACGATTCGCTGCAGCTGGATTTGCTGGGTATCCTGCTCGACGAAGCAGGGTTTATCACGCAGACGGCACAGAGCGGCAAAGGTGCGCTGGCCCTGCTGGCACAGCGCCGCTGGGACGCGATCATCACCGACCAGATGATGGCCGATGGCGATGGCTGGTTTGTGTTGCAACAGGCGCGCGCCACGTTGCCGCGTGTTCCGGTGATGTTGCTCTCCGGCGTCGGACCGCAGCGCCCAGGTGACTTTCCGGCCGAACTCAATTTTGATGCCGTCCTGACAAAATCGGTGCCTTCTGATGAATTGCTGGCCACCCTGTGGGGGCTGATCCTGAAAGCCAGCGACGGCGCAGCGGCAATCAGCACCGCAGCATGGCAAGAACTGGCCACGTTGGCCAGCGAGGGGGATGTCAGCGGCATCGAGGACTGGATTAGCGCGTTGCCGGAATCACCCACAACAAAATGGGTGCGTACCACACTCAATCGTCTTGACTTTGATCTGTTGCAGCACCTGGCGCGGCGCTATGACCACTGAATCCTTGCAAAGATGGGCGCTTGCGGGACTGCGGCAACCTGGCAACAGGAATCGATCAATCTGGCGTTGCCAGAAATACTATCACTTTGATAGCTGCTTGCGCATATTCCACGGGGTATACAGGCTCATTTGACATCTAAATAGTGCCATCCTGCACTGGCGCGTCAAACCCAAGGTAGGTGACAAAATTCTGGCTGTCTTCGCGCACAGACTTCACATGGTTGGCAACGAAGTCCTCATCCGGGTACCCCAATGCAATGCAGATCATGATGTTCTGCTCATCCGGGATGCGCGCATGTTCCCGAACGACGCTGGACTGCATGATCCCCTGGCCATTGATGACGCAGCCCAAACCACGCTCCCAGGCGGCCAGCACGATGGCATGTGAAAGGGCACCCAGATCAAACTGGCTGATAGCCGCAGGTTCCAGGTATTTGTCGTAGGTCAGCACGAGAGACACCGGTGCGTCGAATTGGCGAAAGCCGCGCATGACCCAGTCCATGCGGCGTTCCTTGTCGTCGCGCGCAATGCCCATGGCATCGAAAAGCTGCACCGCGATATCGATCTGGCGTTTGCGATGAATCCCTTCATACGACTCTTTCATGGGAAAGTCGCGTTTTGGGGGAACACCTGCCAGCATGTTTTCGGTATTGCCTTTGCGGATGCGATCCAATGGCTCGCCGGTGACCACATGCACGTGCCAGGGCTGTGTGTTCATGGATGAGGGTGCCCACTTGGCGACCTCGATAATTTCTTCAATAACTTCGCGGGGCACCGGCTTTTGTTGATAGCCGCGGATGCTCTTGCGTGCTTTGATGAGTTGAGAGAATTCCATGGTGTGTACGGTCCTGCTGTTGCCAATGCGGTTGCTGTCGGCTTTGATTGAATCCGAAGTTATAACGCACTGACGCAAACACCATGCAGAGCGCTGTGGACTTCTAAAAAAGGAGAGCGTCCGATGTCCCCGGCGTCGCGGCAGCGCACAATCGGCCCCACCCATGAAAACCCTTTTTGCATTGCTTACAAGCTTCTCCTGGCAGGAGTTGCGCAACCACCCCTGGCGCAACGCCGCCGCCGTGGTGTCCGTCATGCTGGGTGTGGCGCTGGCGTTCTCGGTGCACCTGATCAATGCCTCGGCCTTGGACGAATTTGCGCAGGCCGTGCGCTCGGTGGGCGGCCAGCCCGACCTGGAACTGCGCGCCACAGCTGGCCCCGCAACCGGCATTGACGACGCATTGCTGGGACGCATGGCCCGCCACCCCGACATAGTGCTGGCCAGCCCGGTGCTCGAACTCAGCACCTATGCGCTGCGGCCTGAGGTCCAGCCAGACCGCAAGACAAGCGCCGCGTCTTCTGCCAGGGCGGGCGAATCACCCCGGGTGCTGCTGCGCCTGGTGGGCATTGACTCGCTACAGGTGGCGCAGATCAGTCCGGACCTGGTTCCCCTGCCCGGTGACGCCGCCGACCGGCTGGACATCTTCGCTCCCGACACCGTGTTCCTCAACGCCAGCGCGCGTGCCCGACTGCCGGGCGACACGGTGCAGCTGCAATGGGGCATGCAGCTCAAAACAGTGCGGGTGGCCGGCTCGGTGCGCGCCTCCGGCGCGCCGCTGGCGGTGATGGATATTGCTGCGGCGCAGGACCTGTTTGACAAGCCCGAACGACTGACCCGCCTGGACCTGCGCCTGCGCCCCGGTGTAGACCGCGCCGCCTTCATGCGCGCCCAGCACGCGGCGCCCGACTGGCCCGTCGACGCAAAACTGGTGGAGCCGGGTGACACGCTGGAGCGCATGTCCACCCTGTCACGCGCCTACCGGGTCAACCTGACGGTGCTGGCCCTGGTGGCGCTGTTCACGGGCGGATTCCTGGTGTTCTCGGTGTTGGCACTCAGTGTGAGCCGACGTGCACCCCAATTTGCCCTGCTGGGCGTGCTGGGGCTGACCGGCGGCGAGCGGCTGGCACTGGTACTGCTGGAAGCTGCAGTGCTGGGTCTGCTGGGCAGCTTGCTTGGCATTGCGCTGGGCAGCGGGCTTGCAGCCCTGGCGTTGCGGTTGCTGGGAGGCGACCTGGGCGGTGGCTTTTTTGGGGGTGCCGCCCCCGCCCTGCAATGGAGCGCGCTGGCAGCCACGGCATTTGCCGCATTGGGGTTATTGGCAGCGTTGGTAGGCGCCTGGTGGCCGGCGCGCTGGGCGCAAGGCTTGCCTGCGGCCCAAACCCTCAAGGGGCTGGGCACGGCGCAAACAACCCATGGCCATGGTGTTCTGGCCGCGACACTACTGCTGGCAGGCGTCTTGCTCGCACTGCTGCCACCGGTGGGGGGCGTGCCGTTGGCGGCCTATGTCAGCGTGGGCATGATTCTGGTGGGCGGCATTGCCGGTTTGCCCTGGTTGGTGGGGCTGGTGCTGGACCGGGTGGCCCCCATGGTTGCCCGCCGTGCCCTGCCCCTGCTGGCGGTAGAGCGCGCCCGCCGCGTGCGCGGCAGTGCAGCGGTGGCCGTGAGTGGCGTGGTGGCATCACTGAGCCTGGCGGTGGCGCTAACCGTGATGGTGGCCAGTTTTCGCAATTCCGTGACCCAGTGGCTGGATACTGTGCTGCCCGCCAGCTTGTATGTGCGCTCTTCCGCCAGTGCCAGCGCCCAGGATTCCGCCTACTTTGACCCGGCCTTTGTGCAGGCCGCGGCCAGGCTGCCCGGCGTGCAACGCCTGAGCACCCAGCGCAACCAGCAGTTTCTGCCGGACCCCAATCAACCAGCGGTCACCATCATCGCCCGTCCGTTGGGTTCGATGACGGGTAGCACGCGCAGCCTGCCGCTCACAGGTGACCCGTTGCCCGTGCCAGAAGGGCAGATTGGCATTTATGTGAGCGAGGCCATGGTGGACTTGCATGGCGCCCGCCCGGGCACGATTTACACCCCACTTTTTAAGCATTTTGAGGCTCTAGGCCCCGTCAAACCTGCGCAACCAGCTATTTTTTTTATAGCAGGTGTGTGGCGAGACTATTCTCGCCAATTTGGCACCATCGCCCTGGAACAGGCGGACTTTCAGCGTCTGAGTGGCGACACGCGCGTCAACGATCTGGCACTGTGGCTGGAGCCTGAGGCCGACATGGGCGTCATCGAGCAGGCCATGCGCGATCTGGCTGACCGCCAGGCCGGAACACCTGGCGGCGAGGCGGGCCGGTTGATGGACTTTGGGTCGGCCCGCGAAGTGCGTGCCACCTCGCTGAAGATTTTTGACCGCAGCTTTGCCGTGACCTACTGGCTGCAGGCAGTGGCTATTGGGATTGGGCTGTTTGGGGTGGCGGCCTCCTTTAGCGCCCAGGTGCTGGCGCGGCGCAAGGAGTTTGGCCTGCTGGTGCATTTGGGGCTGACCCGGCTGCAGGTGCTACGCGTAGTGGCCCTTGAAGGTATGGCCTGGACCACGCTGGGCGCCATCGCCGGCATGGGGCTGGGCCTGGCGGTGGCCGTGGTGCTGGTGCATGTGGTCAACCCACAGAGTTTTCACTGGACCATGGAGCTCACTCTGCCCGGCTGGCGTCTGCTGGCGCTGGCTGCGGCGGTGGTGCTGGCCGGCACGCTGACCGCCTGGCTGGCAGGGCGTGCCGCTGCGGGGCGCGATGCGGTGCTGGCGGTGAAGGAGGATTGGTAGCCCCTTGCGCGCGATTATTCTCTCCAAAGAAACTGGTAACGGCGCTCATTGGGGTTGGTCTTATAGGTCTACCCGCCGGTCTGCTCACCCAGCAAACCACTAGCCCGACCACCGCAACCCCACCGCTTTACCTGCTCAACGACGCACTGCGTCAGTACCTGGGTGGGCTGACCCAAGTTGAAACCTCCCAACATTACGGCACCACGCTGACGCTCGGACTGCAAGGCCCGCTTGGTAAGAACGCCAGCGCACTGGCATCGGCCAGGTTCGGCCCGGGCCAGCAGGGTCTTATGGCCGGTCTGGGCAAGATCGGAATCGGCCAGCAATACCTGCCGCAAGGTGGTTCGGCCAAATTGCTCGGCTTGCGCTACCACCGCACCCAAAGCAGGGATACGGACCTGGCAGACACCTCGCTGGTGGCCGAAACCCCGGTCAAACCTGCCACGCCTGCCTGTACAGCAGGCGACACGGCGAACACGATTGCGTGTGGTTCGCTTGACTCCGCAACGCTGGAAGTTTCCACCAATAGCGGTGCCGCATGGACTGCCTTCAGCGCGGCAGCCATCTACACCGGCAACCCGAATCAGAACCCCAATACCATCGGGTCGATCTCGGCCGTGGCCGCCACGGTGGGCAGCGCTGGGTCGAGACCGCTCCCGGCTACGACCGACCCGGACGGAAACTCGCTCAGTTATGCCATTGTTGGCACGCTTCCCGCCGGCAGGAGCGCCAGCGTTTCGGGATCGGGCAACAGCCGGACCCTCGGACTCGCGAAGACGATCAATGATGTCGCGCCGGTGGCGAGCGGGGCGTTTGCCGGGCTGGCCAATATGACAGTGAGCCATCAAGCCGGGTTTGCGCCAATCATTGACATTTCCGCGGGCGGCGACATGATTGAAAACGTCACGGTAACCGTACGGGCAAGCAACGGCAGCCGTGCCATCCAGAAGACCTTTGTCCGGTCGATTCGGGACGATGGATAAACGCTGTCCGCCGGGCAATGCTGCCCGGCACCGACAGGCACACTCTACGGGCACTAGCGGCAGAAATGGCTTGAGAATACTGCCGGGGGAGTAAGTCAGTTAGCGCCCTTCTAAAATATGCATACTATGCATATAATCGAGTCACGCAATTCGAGTTCGACCCGATCAAAGCGCACAGCAACCTTCAAAAGCATGGGGTGAGCTTTTCCCACGCCGAGGCAGCCTTGCGTGACGACCGGGCGGCCACGATCGAAGACCCATCAGCGACAGGTGAACAGCGCTTTCTGACGCTGGGCATGGACGCAATGGGGCGGGTGCTGGTGGTGTGCCACACCCAGCGCGACGAGCGCACGCGCATTATTTCCGCTCGCAAAGCCAGTCCCAACGAGGTGAAAAATTACCATGCGTGAAGAATATGATTTCAGTTCCGCCAAACGCGGTGCCGTGCTCCAGTCTCCTGGCAAAACGCGTATCACCATCATGCTGGATGACGATGTGCTGGAGGCCTTTCGCGCCCGGGGCGATGCCGCTGGGCAGGGCTACCAAACCCTGATCAACGCGGCCCTGCGGGGTGCCATAGACCCCGAGTCGGCCCCAGTCACGGTCAAGGCTTTGCGCGAAGTGCTGAAGGAGCGGTTTACGTTGGTTGCTTGATTGCCGCGCCATCAGTTCCATCAGGCAAGGACCCGGAATTCAAGTCCCTGCCAGAGGCTCAGGGACGCGCCGCCTTCATACCCTTGATTTCAACCTGCACCCTGCGATTGGGCAACAGGCATTCCTCCAAATCGGCACGCTTCTTCATTCGCGCCTGGCAGGCCAAAATCTGGTCGCCATCGCCCTTGGCCTCGATTGAGGCGCCTGATACCGTCAGGCCCTGTGCGACCAGCAAATCGCGAACCGTGTTCACCCGCTTTTGCGACAGCTGCTGGTTATAGCCTTTTTGACCGGTTTCATTCAGCCGGTCTGCGTGACCCACAAGGACAAGCGATGTAATGGTGATGCCCTCCAGCTTGACGCGAGCCATCAGGTTATCCAGTTCAGTACGGCTGGCACTGCGGATATGGTCAGGCGTGTGCTTGTCAAAATCAAAGAGCACACTGGCACTCAGTGCCACCGGCACAGGCGGCAGGGGCGCCGGAACCACCACAACTTTGGGTGCAACTGGCGGCTTCGGACACTGGGCTACGAGCACATCCGCCTCAGACACCAGTTCCTCGGCAATTTGCACATAGGGTTTGGCGTGGCGCCACTGCTGCTGGTTGAACTCGTTGCCCGCGTGCACCAGTTCCACCTCGGCACACGCCACCTTGGGCCAGGCGCATTGAAAACCGCTGTCTTGCTTGAGCACCCCGGTGCGCTCCCACAGGTCCGGGCGCAGACGCGCGGCACCGTTCACGAGTGGGGTGTCCATCGGCAGAATCTTGGCCTTGTTTTCCAGTGCCACTATGAGCTTTTCTGACTCGGTCAGCGCTTCCTGCGGGAAAGCGCTGCGGTCGTTGCGTGTGTATTCGTGCAGCGACACGTCCAGCCAGCATTGCGCCTTGCTCAGATGGTAATCACGAACCGGTACACCGCGCTCGTTGAGTTGATGAATCCGCTCTTGCAGGGTTTTGTAGGCTTGGTGATCGGCCTGAATGGCGTCATCGCTCACACGCTCGGACGCTGGCTTCAACTGGGTGGGTTGCGCCATGGCGCTGGCGCCCGTGAACAACAGGGCCAACGCGATGGAAAAGGTGGAATTATTCATGGTTCAGACTCCGTCAAAGGCTCAGCGATCAAGCGTACGGTTAATGGTTTTGTTGTCGTCAGCAAACAGGGTGTGGTCGAACTTGAAGCGCAGCCTCAAATAGGCTCCCTGCTGGGTGTACTCGAATCCCGCCAGATCACGGTCGGCCGCGAACCCGGAGTGATTGAATCCAGCCGACAACCAGAGGTTCTTCTTCAGCAGGTAGCCCGCCTCGAGCCCCAATGCGTGCTGGCGTGCGCCATACTGGCCAAATTGCACCGAGGCCATCAGGCCCAGGTCCCAGTTTTCAGTGATGTCATAAATCACCCGGCCCGACAGTAACTGCGATTCGAACGAGTCGCTGACACCCCCTTCGAACCGATCGGTCTGCCATTTTCCAGCGGCCCGACCGGTAACCCACCAGGGCCGTGAGGGATGCCAGTCCGCATGCAGTGAGACGATGTCTGCCTTTCGGTCCAGCGATCCAGTGCCCAGACTGTCATCGCGCTCAACTTTGTACTCGTACTTGGCCAGGGCATTCACGCGGTTGGTGTCGGTGTCGCGAAAAGCCACCCCAAATTGCACCCGGTCCTGGTAGACGTCGCCGCGCGCATCGTACTGGGTTTGCAGCAGGTAATTGCGCGCCAAAAACGTCCAGTCGCGGTCAATCTTGCGGGCCGCCATGATCTGCCACAACGTGGTCTGAAACGCCTCATTGTCTGGCGTGCCCGCCACGTTTCCGCTCGTGCGGTATTCCAGCTTGGTAGAACCTTTCCAAAGAGGATGGGCGGTTGAGTCCACGCCCACCGATACGGCTTGTGTGGTTGGAGCCCGGCCAGACACCACCTCGGTGTATTCGTAGGCCGTGTTCAAACGCAAACCGGGGGCAAAGTCCCAGCCATTGCGAACGCCTGATGCCAACTGGTTATCGCGTCCGCTCAGGGCATCACGCAAACGGTATTCGCTGAAAACCTGGGTGTCGCGCCAATAGGACGTGTCAACCCCAAAAATCAACGCACGGCTGTCGGTTCCGTCGGTACTGACCGCGCTGGGACTGCTCAGACCGGTTTGCGTTTGCGCGCGTGCGTACAGGCGGGTGCGCTCGGCGATTTGGTAGTCGGCTCCCATCGCAACCCGCTGGCGCGGGTCACCATTGATCTCGTGCTCCACCTCACCGCCCACCGTCAAGCGATCCGTCGCTTTGAAGCCCAGGCCAACCCGTAGGGAGTCGCTGCTCAAGCCCTGGGTGTTGGTGCTAGTGGTGCCGCTTGGCGTCGTGCTCGTGGTGATCAATTGCAGGCCCGTGACCGGGTCGATCAGCTGGTTGCCGAAGCCCACCGCCCCTCCACCCGAACCGGTGGCAATGCTACTGGTCAAACCGGTGGTGGAGGCGAAGGGCGACGCCTGCGTGGTGACCACCGTGCCCGCCGATTCACGCAGCGATCGCACACCAACATCCAACGTCAGCCGGTCGCTCAGCTTCAGCACGACGCCCGCTTGCGCTGCGTCGCTTTCAGAAGACCCCGGGTTACGGTCTGCGCTGTGCTGCACTTGTACATACAGCTTGGTGCTGTCACTCACCTTGTAGGCCCCACGCGCAAAGGCTTCGGCCCGCCCACCGGTCAGCGGAGACGCCAGGTTGCTGTAGGTGGCGTCAGACTGGCCGATAAACAGCCGGCCTTCTGTGCGCTCGCCCTCGTGGGCCATTTCCACTCTCCAGGCTTGGCCCTCCACATCTCCAGTGCGCCCGGCCATGCCAGTCAGGCTGGACTGGTTGAACGGGTTGGTATTGACTTCCGATGTCGTCTGGGCCACCTCGGCCACCACAAGGGTTTGCGGTGCAATGCGCCAGCTCATATTGAGGCTCGACAGACGGAAAGCAGCAAGCGGATTCTGGTCTTCGACGATCGAGCCACCGACCTCCAGCTTGTCATTGACACGAATTTGACCGTCAGCCCCCATCACCCAGAAAGCGTCGCCGCCCTGGTCCACCTCGTAGGTCACACGCAGACTGACCGGATTCAGGTCGGTATCAAATCCACCCAGAAATTGATTCAGAATAATGCGCCCGCTGAAAGGCTCAAAACTGTAATCAGCCAGCCGCGCCAGCTGTCTGACACTCAGAATGCGGGCTGGGGCGTTGCGGTCACGCACTACCACCTCGACCTTCTCGCTGTCCTGCAAAGCGGCGTTGTTGCGCAGGCCGTACGGGCCACTGCCCTGGCTGGAGAACTCTTCCACCACTTGGCGCAGCGTGTCGCGAAAGGCAAATACGTTGCCCATAGCGCCATCTTTTTCGCCGTGCCAGCGCACACCGGTGGCGCTGCGGTTGTAGGCACCCAGGCTGCGTTGCTGCACCGAGGCCACAGCACCCGTGCCACCGCGTTGGCTAAAGCCATCGCCGGTCGAAAAATCGCCATACAGCAAGTAGCTCTTGCCTTGGTCAATCCGCACGTACAGCGGGCTGTCGGATTTGGTTTCGTCCCCCTTGAGAGAGGCGTCGCCATAAACCGGGTAGAACTCATCGGGCTTGATGTCCGAGAGCAGGCGCGAACGCACCTCCTTGTCCGAGTCATAGGACGCCGTCAGCAGGTACTCGCCCTTGATGACCCCTTTCAGGAAAAACGCAGCACGTGCCGCCACACTGCTTTTGCTGTCGTTGAAGACGTGACTGAAGTGCTGTATCTCGCGGTCGAAAGTATTGTTGTTGCGCACCGGCTCCACCAAACTGCCGCGGCCACTGAGGTTGATGACCCCTTCGACCAGACCTGCGGCCACCATGTCACGCATGTCGGGCACAAAACTGACCAAACCGGAAGCCTCTTGCGCGCCCACGGTTACACGCAATTGCACGTCTTGCGGTGTCATGGGCGCCAGCAAGCTAAAACGCGCTACGCCCTGACGCACTTCCAGTTGTACACCGGGCGTGGTTCGGTCGGCATCTCGACCACGCGGACCGGCTTCGTCTGTGGAAGCACCGGTTAGCAGAATGCGCCCACCGGTGGTCTCCAGCGTGGCGTACACCGTGCCAGACAGGGGCTTTCCATCGGCACCCATCACCCTCAGCGTCACCGCCACGGCAGTTTGACCATCTGCCGGAACGCCATTGCGCGCGACCTCGACCACCAGGTGCGAGGCACTGGTGTTGACGCTGTAGTCCACAGAATCGACCTGTGCCTTGAGCACATTGGATTCCTGACCTGGCACGACGCTATCGTGTTTTGCCAACGGATACAGCGGTTGAGCACCGGTCGCAAACGGGCTGACTCGGGTTTGCGGGAATGGTGCAGCGGTACCCTGCACCGCTTGCGCCCATGCCCCTTGTGACAGAGCTGCCGATATGGCCAATGCCAAAGTGGAGTAGCAGACACCGAGCCCGGATAAATGTCTCATGGTCACGAGTTGGTTAGCGTGCATCACTGGCTCCTTGGCGTGGCTGCACCAGCGGTTGATTGGCACTATCAGTTCCCTGCTGTGGATAGTTTGGTGGTTTGCTTTGGAAGCGCAGAGCCGGAGCCGTCTGTTTTTCGGTCTCGACTGAGCGTACCTCGCCCTGGCTACGGCGTGCCTTGACCTGCTCCAGAACTTGGTTGGAGCAACTGCCCTCGGCAAAATCGCCCCGGTGCAATTCTCCGTTTTTAAGGTCAACGAACAGGCTATTGGCATCGCCCAGATTGCGGTTGCTGGTGGTGGTCAATTTTGACCCGCGTGGCAGCGTGACGGGATCGATCATGAGCACATGGCTGCGCGGTGTGATGTCGCAACGGCTGTACTTGCCCTCGCTGTCACTGACCATGAACTGGCCGTTTTCAAGGTACAGGCGCACCCCGGGGATTCCCAACTCTTCTGCGTCCTGAATGTGGTTGTTGTTGCAATCCACAAAGACCTTTCCGAGCAAACAAGCGTTATCGGTAAAGACGCCGCCAGTGACAACCACCTTGTGCTGGCCTTCATTGGATTCGATACCACGCGGCAAAACCTGCAGACTGACAGGGTCCAGGCAACCCGCGACAAAGCCGCAACCATAACCGCGTGCTGTGTTGATACCCGTGCCCTGCTGGCTACCAACCCCCACACGAACGCGGTAAGTCAGGGTGCTGGTGCTACCCGTAGCCAAACTGCCGAGATTGAATCCGAGCACCGGCCCCGCACCACCCAGAGGATCGGCATGGGCAATGCCATTGACCCGCACCGACCCCCGCACGAAAGTAAAGCCAGCCGGCAGCCGGTCTTTCACTGTCACCTGTGGCAGCGTCGCACCGGAGCGGTTGCTCATGGCAATGGTGTAGAGCACGGTGTCGCCCACTTCCACCAGTCTCTTGTCACCGGTCTTGGTCAAGGTCAATTGCGTTGGCGCGAGCGGATCTAGCGGAATGTGGTTGTTGAGAATGGACGCCGAAACGCCGTTGGTGATGCCAAAGGAAAAATAGTACTGTGTTGTCGACGCACCGCCGGTGACCATGCCGACGCACGGTGTGCTAGCCGCCGGTGCGTGCTGCTTCACCGTCAGTGCGGGGGCATCACTGCTTTGCTGCACCAAACCCGGATCGGGCGTGGCGCCCACTGACAGCGCCCCACCGGTGCAAGCCGGCAGGATCAGCGAAGCCCCAGGGTGATAGCCCGCTGGCGCAGTGACGGAAAGGCTGTAGGTACCCGAGGGGAAAGCATTTTGCAGCCAGAAGCTGTAGCGGCCATCGAGTCCGGTGGTTTGAATCTGAGCGGATGCACCGCCCACCAACTCGGTGGCTGGATTGAACCCTGGCGGTCCGGAGATCGTCACGATGGCACCCGCTACAGGCTGGCGCGTCATCACGTCGTACACCACGCCAGCGGGGTCAAGTGGCAGATTTTGCTCGGTAATCTCATCGTTCGGGTTCAACGTGATGCCTGTGATCGCACCGGCACCCGTGGAGCCCGCACTTCCGCCTGACGTAGTGACATTTGGCAGGTTGCTGCCGTTATTGCTGAACCGAATCGAGAACCCCGTACCCGTTGGCAAACCACTCTCGGCATAGGTGGGACAGCGCAGGTTGTCAAACTGGTAGAAACCGTTGACATCTGATGTCACTGTACACACAAAGGCCCCGCTCTTTGACAGAGTAACTGTCCAATGAGGCTGACCTTCCAGCGTGCCATCGACCGGACGGGTGCGCGCGTGCTTGCGGTCCATGTAGATGTACCCACTGACAATGGGGGGTTTCAATCCGACCGTGGTGCGCGGAACCTCGCCAAACAAATAGCCAGTGACGTTGCCAGCCGACGAGGCCAACAAGGCGGGCGAAATGACGATCGTCTTGATCGTGTTCTGATAGGCCTGACTGCCCTGCGCGGCGTTATCCACTACACCCCCGGCAAGCCCGGCCGTTTCCTTACCGTCACCGTACAGGCTGCCGTCGACATCAGCCTGCGTCTCCAGTAACTGGTAGGTACCAGGCGGCACGCCAACAAAGCCAAAGGCACCGCTGGCTGTGGTTTTCGCAACGCAGGCAATGCTGAGGCTGCAAACATCGAGGCCAGACGCAGTCGTTCCAGAAAGCGTTACCCGCACGTTGGCAAGGCCACTTTCGTTTGCATCCTTAACGCCATTGTTATTGCCATCCACATAGACAAAACCGCTGAGCGTACCGCCGCGTTCGCCAAAATTATTGCCCACAGAACCGGCAACCGGCAGGTTGGTGATCGTGATGGCGTTAATTACCCCGGAAGTCAATGCACCATTGGTACCCGGATTCACCTTGCCCTCTTCATAGCCGGCGGGTTGGGTTTCACAAACCGTATAGGCTGTACCAGCGGAGAGATTGGGAAAGCTGTAAAGGCCTACTTCGCTGGTGTTGGCAGTTCCCAAAGGCGAGCCAGAACACGCGCTACCTGCATGCAGCGTCAAGGTTACGCCACCCAAACGGCTGTCGGTCGGGGTGGGATCCATCGTACCGTTTTCGTTCAGATCCAGATATACCGAGCCAGCAATACTGGTCGTTGGCAATTCAGCAAAGTTGTTACCGCTGCCCTGTGAGCCAGCAGCCAATACCAAAGCACTGATACTGTTGACACCGACCGCACCGGCTGTGCCGGCGGTACCACCGGCAGTCACGGGGCCAGCTGTGTTGACACCATCATTAAAAGATCCCAACGCCACGGGAATAACTCCCTCGGTAACAAGGTAGGTACCTGGGAACAAATCGTCAAAGCGGTAATTACCAGCCGTATCGGTATGGACCGTGAGGCTAACTGCCAGCGGTGTCGGCCCGACAGTGCGCGTCCCGGTCAAAGTAATTGGCACTCCTGCGCCGCCCGTTGCGCTGCCAATGCCGGATTCACCTGCTTCCTGGCTGCCGTTATTGTTATTTGTCACGAGGGCCGAGCCATAGTCTGCAAAAACCGAACCCGTCACACTGCCCAAGACTTCAGGAAAGTTGTTACCAGTCGAACCTGTGGCGGACAGTATTCCAATGTTGATGTTGCTTGCTGCGCCCACCGGGCCATCGGCATAACCAACGGGCTGCGTTTCACAGATAGTGTATTGAGCGCCATAGGGCACCGGCGAAAAGCTGTAAGCGCCAGTGCTGACCGCGCTAGACACCGGATTGCTTAACCCGGAGTGGCTGTACGCCGCTGCACTGCAATCGGTGCCCGCCACCAGCTTCAAACTCACGCCCGCAATGCCTGGTTCATTTCCGTCCTGCGAACCACCCCGATTGCGGTCGTTAAAGACCACGCCGCTAATGCTGGTGGTCACCGCCACGCTGGCTTTGGCGCAGAGTTTGTCCGTGGACTGGCTGTTGGCGCCGGCCGCCGGGGTGGCTGCGTTGCAGCTCGGTGTGCGCGGGTCACCGCCAATGTCGCCGTTCTTGAACTTGACATCGTTGGTCAGGGTGCCAGTGGCACTGACCGCGACGTTGACGCTGTAGAGCACCGTGGCGCTGGCGCCTGCTGCCAGGTTGGG
>CAJAVE010000183.1 GCA_903945325.1 uncultured beta proteobacterium
CGACCGCCTGGCCACCATCCGCGACACCTGGGCTCGCCATGGTGTGATGATCGACACCCATACCGCCGACGGCGTCAAGGTGGCACTCGAAAGCCGCAAGCCCGGCGTGCCGATGCTGGTGCTGGAAACGGCATTGCCCATCAAGTTTGCCGAAACGATTGTTGAAGCCCTGGGCCGCGAACCGGACCGGCCGACCAAGTTTGTCGGTATTGAAGACCTGCCCAAGCGCATGCAGGTGATGGATGCCGACTTGGAAGCCATCAAGGCACTGATCGCCCGTGAGTGCCAGAATTTATAGTAAAAACTGCTTCTAGCCCTCGCTGGAAATGCGTAGACAGCTATCAATAGAATAGCAAATGGAGACTTGACGTATGACTGCCCCACAGCGGCCCGCACTGTTACCGCTTGACGAAGCTTTGTCTCGTCTGCTGGCGTTTGCCACCCCTGCCTTGAACCCGGAGTCCGTTCCCGTGGGCGATGCCGATGGCCGTGTTTTGGCGCAAAACGTGGTGTCGAGCCTGCACGTACCACCACACAATAACAGCTACATGGACGGCTATGCCGTGCGCTGCGCAGACATTGCCGCGTCGGGTGTGCAGCTATCCGTTTCACAGCGTATTCCGGCAGGTTCGGTCGGTACACCGCTTCAGGCCGGAACTGCTGCACGCATCTTTACCGGCGCGCCGGTGCCAACGGGAGCAGACGCTGTGGTCATGCAGGAAGACTGCCAGGCCATGCCACCCGCTGATGGTGCAGACTCTCGGCCGCAAGTTCAGATCAACACCCTACCCGCAGCTGGCCAGAACATTCGCCGAGCCGGTGAGGACGTAGCGCGTGGCGATGTGGTCCTGTCGCGCGGCCAGCGCCTGGGCCCAGCCGAACTGGGCCTGGCCGCCAGCATTGGCATGGCCTCGCTGCAGGTGGCGCGTCGCCCGCGTGTCGCCCTGTTTTCAACCGGGGACGAGCTGGTCATGCCCGGAACCGTGGCGCCGCAGGATATGCCGCCCGGCGCCATTTACAACTCCAACCGATTCTTTCTGCGCACGCTGTTGCGCCGCATGGGCTGCGTGGTCAGCGACCTGGGTATCGTCCCCGATCAGCGCGAAGCCACTGTGCAGGCGCTTCGCGAAGCCGCCCAATCCCACGATGTGATCCTGACCAGCGGTGGCGTGTCGGTGGGCGAAGAAGACCACATCAAGCCCGCCGTGCAGGCGCTGGGTACGCTCGATTTGTGGCAAATCGCCATCAAACCGGGCAAGCCCTTTGCCCACGGACGCATTGGCGAGGCGCACTTTATTGGACTGCCAGGCAACCCGGTGTCGAGTTTTGTGACCTTTCTGATTCTGGTGCGCCCATTTCTGCTTCGGTTACAGGGCGCGCGTGACGTGGCCATGACGACTGTCGCCGCCCGCGCCGATTTCACCTGGGCCAAAGCCGACAAGCGCCGTGAGTTTTTGCGGGCACGGCGCAATGCACAGGGCGGCCTGGACCTGTTTCCTAACCAGAGTTCGGCCGTGTTGACCTCCACTGTGTGGGCGGACGGCATGGTCGACAACCCACCGGGGTGCACCATTGCACCGGGTGACACTGTGCGCTTTGTGCCACTTTCGGAATTGCAGTCATGAAGGTTCAGGTCAAGTACTTTGCCTCCATTCGCGAGGCAGTCGGCAGCGGGGCTGAATCACTGGAAACCAACGCGCTTACGGTCGCAGACTTGCGCAACGAACTCATCGCCCGTGGTGCGGGTTATGCCGAATCGCTCGCGCGCGGCAAGGCGGTGCGCGTGGCAATGAATCAGACGCTGAGCGACGAATCGGTTTCGCTGGTAGAAGGCGCAGAAGTGGCGTTCTTTCCACCTGTCACTGGTGGATGATTTTGCAATACGCTATTGTTTTGATAGCTAGTTGCGCAGTATTTACGGGCGCTAGAGGAACTTTTCATGCATAGAACTCCTCGCGTATCAATTCAGACAGGCGATTTCGACGTAGCTGCCGAGATTTCCAATCTTCGTGCGGGCGACCACCGCATTGGCGCCGTTTGCAGCTTCCTCGGCACCGTGCGTGACAGAAATCAGACCGACACGGGTCCTACAGGTTCAGTGCAGTCCATGGAACTGGAGCACTACCCCGGCATGACTGAAAAGGCCATTGAAGAAATGATCGACGAAGCGCACCGCCGTTTCGACTTCTTTGGTGCCCGTGTGATCCACCGCATCGGCCTGCTTCAAGCTTCTGACCAGATCGTGCTAGTGGCTATCACGTCAGCACACCGGGGTGAGAGTTTCAGGGCGTGCGAGTTTTTGATGGATTATCTGAAGACCCAGGCGCCGTTCTGGAAGAAAGAGCAAACCTCCGCCGGTGCCCAGTGGGTTGATGCGCGCGTCAGTGACGATGTAGCGTTGGCACGGTGGGGTATTCAGTCTGGCAACGCGTAGACCAGGTGCGGGTCTCATGGAGACACCATGGAGAAAAATTTGGCGTGGGACGGGGACTGGTAGCCGATTGTTGATGATCATCTACGCCAATTCGCTACATCCTGGCTGTTGTTAAAGCTTGATCTCTACCCCGAGATTGAAGCTGCTGCGGCCATTTCGCAAGGTGTCGCTGTAGTAGCCATCGGTGGTCAGAGTCTGGGATTCGGTATTCAATGGAAACCAGTTGTTGGCCGACAGGCGCGCCGAGAGCTTGCGGCTGAAAATCCATTGCGCAAAAACATCCAGACTTCGGCTGCGCGACTGGTCCAGCGCCTGCGAGACCGATTGTTGTGTGGAGTAACCGGGCGTGAAGGCCAGGCTGCCGCCCAGGGTCATGGGCAGGTTGGCAAACCGGTAGTCAAACCCGAAATTTCCTGACCAGGGCTGCTGGCCGTCCAGCCGGTTGTTGGGGCCGGGCAGGGCCTCAACCGACGACTGGTAGATGTTGACGGAGCCGCGCAGGTTCAGGGGTAACTTTGCGTCCACCAGGCCGGGCAACAATTCTCCTGCGCGGCCCTTCACTTCCAATTCCAGCCCGCGCGTCATGGCCCTGGAAAAGTTTTCTGGTGCAGATACCCAGCGCGGTGCCGCGGCCCAGGAGACCGATTGCAGGCGGGTCACGCTGCGAATAAGGTCGTTGACCTGGCGGTAAAAAACGCCCACGCTGATCAGGCCACCTGCAGGGAGGTATTTCTCAAAGGCAATGTCCAGCCCGGTAGCCAGTTCGGGCAGCAGGGTCGGATTGCCCATGCGGTCTGGCGAAAGCTCGGTGTTGGCCTTGCTGGTGTCGGCAAACAGGCTGCTGATGGTGGGCCTGGCCAACAGGGCGGACAGGTCCGGCGCTTTGTAGCTGCGGGTGATACTCGCGCGCACCATGTCGCGCCCGGCAGCATCAAATTTGTAATTCAAGTGCACCATGGGTGTGGTGACATTGCTGGTGTTGGTCACCGGAGTTGTCATCCCCTGGCTTTTGGTGGCAATCTGCTCGGTGCGCAGGCCAAGGTAGGTCGACCATTGCTTGCTGATTTCCCATTCGTCCTGGATGTACAGGGCTTGGCGTTCAATGCGCGCAGAAAACGGCTGGCCTTCGAAGTCGCCGACCAGTGGCACACCTTTTTCGGTGATGTTGCGCGTTTCGTCGCGCTGGCGCCACTCCAGATCCCATCCAGCGGTCAAACTGTGGGCATCGTTGAGCAGGCGACTGTAGTTGCCCGCTTGGGTCAGGCTCAGGTCGGCGTTGTTGGCCAGAGTCTGCCGTTGGGGCAGTGCCAGACGCACGGTTTGCCCGTCAAAACTGCCCTTTGAAGTCGATAGCCCCGCCTTCAGCTCCATGCGCTCCACCGTGCTGAAGTGGTTGACCCACTGCAAGTTGCTTCGCACGTTTTGCCAGCCACCCTGAAAGCTGGCGTCGTCCTCCACGCCTGGCGTGCCCGACAGCACCTGATTGGCGTAGGAGCTGCGGTTGTTCCAGATCCCCTTTTGCAGAAAGCTTTGCCAGGTCAGCGTCTCATCGTCACTGAGCTTCCAGTTCAGGCGCGGTCCCAGGTTGATACCGTGCCCAAAAAAGAATTGCTCGCCTTGTTGCCGGGTCAATGAGGGCTGACTGTCCAGACCCGGCGCATAGCGCAGCACCGTGGTGGTGTTGGCGCCGCGCCACTCAAACAAGGAAATGGGCAATGAAAGTGAGATGTTTGCCCACTTTTCACCAATGGTGAAGCTGCCCGACGCGGTAGGGCGGTCGACGTTGTAACCCAGCCCCAAGCGCAGATCGCGCTGTGACACTTTGGGCGCGTCCTTGAGAATGATGTTGATAGCGCCAGCGACCGCCTGTGCGCTCTGGTTGGCTGTTGGTCCCTTGGTGACCTCTATGCGCTCCACCTGTGCGGGGTCCAGCTGGTCCAGGGCGAAGCCTGGAGGCGCAGGGTCTCCGTTGATGAGTATCAGCGTGTACCCCGAGCCCAGGCCCCGCATGCGCGGCGTATTGCCTTGCATGGTGATGCCTGGCAATCGTTTGAGAACCTCGGCCACGTTGCCGTCACCATACTTGTCAAGTTCTTCTCGGCCATAAATCTGCTTGGCGATCTGGGCCCGGCGGCGCAGGTCGTTGTCGCCAGATTGCTTGCCCAAAATTTCCACGCGCTCCAGCTTGCTCCCCGGTGCACGTGGTGCGGGCTCGCCACCACCGACTGGAATATCTTGCGCCCACACTTGCCCGAGATAGCCCGTTGAAAGACCCATCAGAGTCCATGCGCACGCTTGCGTGCATGAATATCTATTCACTGGAAACTCCATGGAAAATGGTTCAAACCGGCCGCATGCGGCGATGGCAAAACTTAGCGCGAGATTGTCCTCGACTTGATGTTGTTGTGCGCGCATGTAGGACAGAGACCGTATGCGACGACAAATCGGATAGGGAATCGCAACAGGCGGTGCGATACTTCGCGCCATTCGCGTGGGTTTCCTGTTGTCAAACCAGGGGGGTGAAATGCAACGATACAGACTGCTTTTGGGCGCGCTGGCATCGATTTTCTTATTGGGCTTGAAGATGCTTCCGGCAATGGCGGCCAGCGATGGCAATGCGCCTTTGCACCGTTGTCGCGTTGAAGGCATTCCCAACGAGTTGCAGTGTGGTGTAGTTCAGCGTCCACTGGACCCTGCCCGACCTTCAGGCCCCCTGATTGATGTGCACTATGTGGTGGTGCCAGCCATGGCGCGCAACAAGCAACCCGATGCGGTATTGCTGTTGGCGGGTGGCCCCGGGCAAAGCGCTATCGATGTCGCCTCTGCGGTCATGTCCCAGCTGGGTCGCTTGAACAACCGGCGGGACCTGGTGTTTATTGACCAGCGCGGGACCGGGCGCTCCGCTCCACTACAGTGTGCCGATGAATCCCGGTTGCCTGTGCGTCAAAGTGTTGATGTGGCGCAGCAGCTCGAGCGCTTGCGCCAATGCAGTGACACCCTTGCCAAACTGCCCTATGGGGATATGCGATTTTTTACGACCACCCTGGCCATGCAGGACTTTGACGCCGTGCGCGAGCGGTTGGGTGTTCCCCAGTGGAATTTGATTGGCGCGTCGTACGGTACACGCGCGGCTCTGGAATACCTGCGACAGTTTCCGCAGAAGGTGCGGCGTACGGTTATTGATGGTGTAGCCCCTCCAGACATGGTCTTGCCAATGAGCTTTTCCATAGACGGACAGGCCGCCCTGGACGCCATGCTCAAAGCCTGCGAGACCGACACAGGTGGCCCCACCGCGTGTGCCAACCAGTTCCCCGCACTGCGCCAGCAGTGGATTGGTCTGATCAAAGCTTTGCCGCACCAGGTGGTGGTGCACCATCCGGTCACAGGTCAGCAAGAAAGCTTTGAGTTGACCCGTGCTGCGCTGTTGCGTTTGATTCGTGCGCCTCTGTATGCCCCAGCGCTGGTTTCCGCCTTGCCTGCCGCCATCGATTCCGCCGCAAAGGGTAATTTCACTGGCCTTGTTGGTTTGTCCGGTGTGCTGGGCAACCGCAAGTCAAGTCGCCTGGCAATGGGCATGCACTTTTCGGTGGTGTGTGCTGAAGATGTTCCGCGCATTGACACTACCACGCAGGCACAGAGTGAAGACTTCGGGCGGTTGGATGCACAGATGTACGAAAGCGTCTGTGCGTTTTGGCCGCGCGGACCTGTGTCCCCGGCGTTCTACACAGTACCAGTCGCACCGTCACCGGTATTGGTTCTGAGCGGCGGGGCCGACCCGGTGACGCCGCCACGCCATGGGGTGCGTGTCGCTAAAGCGTTGGGCGAGAGGGCGCAGCACGTTGTGGTTCCCGAGGCAGGGCATGGCGTAATGGGGACAGGCTGCATGCGCGACGTGGTCTATCGGTTCATTGTTGCCGCCACCGATGCCGAAGCTTTGCCGCAAGATGCGGCTTGCGCCATCAAGTTACCACGTCCGCCAGTATTCCTGCCTGCCCAGACTGGCGGTTCCAAAGGGGCGCAGCCATGATCGAGATCGTCAACGTCAGCAAGCAATTTGCGGTAGCCGGTTCGGCCAAACTTTTTCGCCGTGTGCCAAAGCAAACCGTTCATGCGGTCAGGGGCGTGAATGTGTCGGCACCCAATGGGAGAATCACTGGGTTGCTTGGCCCCAACGGGGCAGGTAAAACAACCACGTTGCGCATGCTGGGCGCGCTTTTTCAGCCCGATAGCGGCACCATCACCGTAGATGGTATTGCGGTGGCACAGGCGCCGCGCCAAGCGCTGGCGCGTATGGGAATTCTGGGTGACGCGCATGGCCTTTACCCGCGCCTGACGGCGCGCGAAAACGTGGTCTATTTTGGGCGATTGCAGGGCATGGACCATGACACCGCCCATGCAAGGGCGCAAGAGCTTTCGCGACTGTTGGATATGGGTTCCATTCTGGACCGGCGTGCTGAAGGATTCAGCCAGGGAGAACGCATGAAAACCGCGTTGGCGCGAGCGCTGGTACATGACCCGGCAAACATTGTTCTGGATGAACCCACCAACGGGCTGGATGTGCTGGCCACACGGGCTCTGCGTGAAGCGCTGCGCTTTTTGAAGTCTTCTGAAGGAGGCAATAAATGTATCGTTTTTTCCACCCACATCATGCCCGAGGTACAGCAATTGTGTGAACACGTTGTGGTGATGGCCAAAGGACGCAGTGTGGCTGAAGGTACGGTGGAGGAGCTGTTGGCCCAGACCGGTCAAACCCAATTTGAAGATGCGTTTGTTCAACTCGCGTTTGAAGCCCATGACGCAGGAGCCACGGTATGAACGCAAACTTTTTCAGAAGCGTTGGCGTGGTCCTTGTCAAGGAAGTGGTAGACGCCTTGCGCGACCACCGCACTTTGCTGCGGTTGATGATTCCTGCCGTACTGATGGGGCCGTTGCTGTTACTGGCCATTTCCGGGCTGATTTCGTCGCTGGAGGAGCGTGCTGAAAAGCGTGAGGTGATGGTGGCCGGAATTAACCATGGTCCCACCTTGCGCAACTACCTGGAACGCCAGACCTACACCGTCAAAGACGCACCGCAAGACTACGAGGCACAATTGCGCAAGTCCACCCTGCTGGAGCCGGTTTTGGTCGTCGGCGCCGGTTTTGAGCGTGAGCTGCTCGATGGCGAGCGCCCCAGCCTGGAAGTGGTCAGCGACAGCAGCAACCAGCGAGCGGGCGCTGGTGTACCAGGGCTGAAGCGATTGTTGGCAGGCTTCAACCAGGAGCGCGCGACGCTCAGCCTGGCTTTGCGCGGTGTGTCAACCGAGGTGCTGCAATCGGTCTCTGTTGACGAACGCGATCTGGCGAGCATTCAGGCGCGGGCCACACGCATCACCGCCATTCTCCCAATGTTCATCATCATGGCAGTACTCTATGGTGCATTGACCGCTGCGCTGGATAGCACGGCCGGGGAACGTGAACGCGGCTCACTGGAGCCCCTGCTGATGAATCCGGTGCAGCACTTGGCACTGGTGATCGGAAAATGGTGTGCTGTTGCGATTTTGGGTATGGCTGTGGCGCTGATCGCGAGCCTGAGTTTTGTACCGGCGCAGTGGTTTTTACGCAGCGACAGCCTGCAGGCCATGTTCCAGTTCGGCATGCCCGAGGTCATCGCCTTCCTGTTGTTGCAATTGCCACTCGCGGCGGGTCTGGGCGCAGTATTGATGGCACTGGCCATTCGGTCAAAAACCTTCAAGGAAGCGCAGGCGGGCAGCGGGTTGGTTATCACGCTGGTTGGATTGGCGCCCATGGTCAGCATGCTCAACCCGGGTGGTGATGCGTCGTGGTACCTTTGGGTGCCTGGCCTTTCGCAAAATACGCTCATGTTGTTGGTTCTGAAAGGTGAAACATTGACGCTGGCGCAGGTTTTTCCAGGCGTATTGGTGGGTGCGCTGCTCATGGCCGGTTGCCTGCTGTATGTGGCCCGCTCCATGCGGTCGGCCGTGGCCCGTTAGGGTTCGCGGTCAGGAGGTCGGTGCAGTCAATGGAATGACTAGCGTGAAACAGGCGCCTGAACCCGGCGCGCTGGCAACCGTGATGGAACCGCCTGGTGCTTCGTGCACGAGGTTGTAAACAATGTTGAGCCCCAGTCCGCTGCCCCCTTTGCCCAACTTGGTGGTAAAAAATGGATCGAACACGCGTGACAAGTTGGCGGCGGGTATTCCGCTACCGTCGTCTTGCACAGTGATCTCTACGTGGGTAGCACCGCGCTGCGTGGCTGAAATGGTGATCTTGCCCAGCGAGGACGCATCAAAGGCGTGCAGTAGTGCGTTGTTGACCAGGTTGGTCAGTACCTGGCCAAAAGGGCCCGGAAAGCTTTCCAGCACAATGCCTTTTTTGATCGTGCACTCAATCGAATGATGGGTCATGCGGATGGCTGGCCCCATGGTTAGCAAAATTTCGTGCACCGTCTCATGCAGGTCAAATTTGCGTCGGTTGACGCTGGTTTGATCCACTGCGACTTGTTTGAAGCTGGACACCAGGTCCGCCGCATGGCGCAAGCGGCGCATGAGTATGCCCGCACCTTTTTACGTAGTGGCCACATATTCGTCAAGGCGACTGCGCGTAAGGCCGCGCGCCATATCGCCAACAAATGCCCTTGACTGATCCTGCAAAGTGCTGGCCACAGTGAGGCTGTTGCCAATAGGTGTATTGAGTTCGTGGGCAATTCCAGCCACCAGTGAGCCCAGCGCAGCCATTTTCAGCGTTTGTCGCAGTGACAGTGAGGGCCAAACCCGACAACGGGGGTGAGCGGTCTGCAGCCCGCAGCTGGCAGTGCGGGTGTACGATGCCGTGCAATGATCCGCCTGTTCCGAAATACCTGAAGGACCGCTGCATGGACAGTACCATTTTCAATAACTGGCAGTACCGGTTGCTGGGCGTGATGGGCACATTGGCCATCAGCCTTGGCTTGCTTAAGCCCGCCATTGCACAAGAGTATTTTGATTCTTATGGTCTGGCTGCACAATCTCCGGCGTTGGACCTAGGGGCGCAGCCACTCGGTTACCCGTCCGGAGTGATTAGTTCGGTCATGCAGCGTGACCGTGTGCTGCGCAAAGCGCTGGCCAATGCCAAGCACCCACTGAAAGTACATCCGTTTCGCCGAGGCGCTGACATGGTTGCGCTATTGGCGGACCGGCGGCTGGAAGCAGGGCTGCTGGGCGACATGCCAACTATTCTTGCAGCCTCTACCTCCAGCGTGTGGGTTGTCGGGCTGGTCAAGCAAACGTCCACCGCGCTCGTCGCTCTGGGTGTCAACCAGGTCGCGGATCTGGCAGGCAAGCGCATCGGGTATGTTGAGGCGTCCAGTGCCCATCACACGTTGTTGCAGGGTTTGATCTCGGCAGGTCTGCGCGAAAATCAGGTCAAGCTGGTGGCCATGGGTGTGAGCGACATGCCGGCTGCCCTGGCGCGAGGGGACATCGACGCATTTACAGCCTGGGAGCCTGCGCCCACCATCGCCTTGGCGCAGAACGCGCGCAACCATGTGATCTTTCGGGGTCTCAGCAGCGACTACTTTGTAATTGGCCAGGACTTTGCCAAACGCGAACCCCAGTTGGCCCGCCACCTGGTGGCAGGCTTCATGCGCACTATAGTCTGGATGCGGCTTTCGAAAGCCAATGTGGACCAAGCTGCGCGCTGGGCCATGGCCGATACCGAGGCTTTTTCCGGCAAGCCGTCTGCACTGACAGCCGTTCAAATCGCCAACATTACACGGCGCGAGATTCTGGAGGTTCCGTCAGCCCCGGTCGTTCTGATGAACCCCGGGGCGCCAGTGCTCAAAGCGGAATTTGAGTTTTTGAGTCGCCTGTCAAAGCTTCCTCCCGCCGCACAGTGGTTCAACTTGAAAAACGCTCTGGACTATGACGGGCTGGCCATGGTGCTTGCAGACCCCGTGGGGTTCAAGTTGCGTACCTTCGACTATGACGATGTCTCGCCTTAAGGCGTGCCCTTGTTTGCCAGTGTCAATGCCCATGCCGATGTCTTTCTCCAGACGAATTGCCATTTACTTTGGGGCACTTTTTGTTGTCGCGATCGGCATTTTGTATGCTCTGTGGTTTTTCGGCCTGCCTGCTGCGGGGCTGCTAGGCGAGAGTGAACAGCGCGTCGCACAGGCGATGCGAGCACTGGAGGTCAAAGCCGACTTGCAACGCAGACTGATCGACCAGGGCATTTTCGAGCGTCGTGGTGACATGCTGGTGGTGGCAGAGAACGTCACTCTGATGAAGGCACTGGCCACGGCGCCGGCGCAAGCACAGCCCAACGTTGAGAGGGTTTTTGAGCGTTTGCAGCGAGCCTATCCTGACCGGTATCAGCGGTTGCTGATTGTGGATCCGGTCACGCAGCGGGTGATCGCCAGTAGCGTGCCGGTAGAGCGCGGCACAGTCTTTGCCGATACGCAGCTCCTGAATCGGGCCACGCAACCCGGCGCGACGGAATTGATCGATTCCGTTGCCACTTTCAAGACCACCCCGGCGTTGACCATCGTGCGGCAGATCCATGCGCCAGACCGCAGCGGCTATCCGAAGGCGCGTTTGGTCGGCATTTTGGTGGCGTTTATCGAAGTCAGTGCGTTTGTGGGGCAGTTGGAGCGCGATGGCCTGATGGATGGTGGTTCCCAAGGCTATACGGTGCTGCTGGATGCACAGCGGCAACTGTTGGCCCGCTTTCCGGTGGATATCCAATCGCAGTTCGAGCTCAACCATGGGGTGGCGCCTGGCTTTGAAGGCACCGTCGTGCACGCCGATGAACAGGGCCGCGAAAACCTGGTGGTCTACCGCCATGTGCAACTGGGCGGAGCGCTGGGGTGGACGCTGGTGCAATACGCCAGCATGGACGATGCACTCAGGGGACTTCGGAAAAGTGCCAATGCGCTTGTCGCCGCAGGCGCAGGGCTTTCCATCGCCGCACTGTTCTTGATCGGGCTGGCAGCGCGCCGCGTGACGCGTCCATTGCACGCACTGGCCAGCACTGCTCAGCAACTGGGTGCGGGTGATCTGTCTGTCCGGTTTGAGCCCCGCTTGCGGGAAAGCCGCGAGATGGTGGCGCTCGCTGAGGCATTTAACACAATGGCGGGCGAGGTGCAGAAGAGCCACCAATTGTTGGAAATGCGGGTTCAGGAGCGTACTGCTGCGCTGGCCCGCTCAGAGGCGCGCCACCGATCGTTGTTTGAGTCCAGCGCCGACGCGATTCTGGTTCTGGAACCCACTGGGGTCGTGGACTGCAACCCTTGCGCCGTGGCGATGTTCGGGTTGTTGAACCGTGCCGACTTGATTGGTCTCCATCCCGCTGATTTGTCGCCGGCAAAGCAACCTGACGGCGCAGACTCTTTGGTGTCGGCCAACCTGCGCATGCAGCGTGCAATGCAGGCCGGAAGCCTCGTCTTTGAATGGTTGCACCACCGCGTAGATACTGGAGCCACTTTTCTGGCTGAAGTGCTTCTTAGCCCGGTGGAGGTGGAAGGGCGCACGCTACTGCAAGGCATTGTGAGGGATATTTCCGAGCGCAAACAGGCCCAGGAAGCCTTGCGACTGAGCGAACAAAACTTGTCCATCACCCTGCAATCGATTGGAGACGCCGTCATTGCCACCGATGCCCAGGGGCGCATCACCCGTATGAACTCCACCGCCGAGCGTCTGACGGGGTGGCGCTTGTCGGAGGCGTCCGGCCGGGCATTGTCCGAGGTGTTCAACATCATCAGCTCACAGACCCGCATGCCGGCAACCGACCCCGTGCAATTGGTCATGGAGCGTGGCGAGGTGGTCGGTTTGTCCAACCACACGGCGCTATTGTCGCGCGCGGGTGCGCAGTACCAGATCGCTGACAGTGCTGCCCCCATCCGTAACGCGCAGGGACAAACCGTTGGCGTGGTGCTGGTCTTTAGTGATGTGACCGAGGACTATCGCCTGCGTGAAGCCCTGGAGAAAACTGCGCTATTGCTGGCCCGCACGGGAGAGATTGCAAAGGTAGGCGGTTGGGAGTTGGATCTTGGCACGATGGCAATGTATTTTTCGCCCGAGTCACTAAGAATCAATGATTTGGATCCCGGTGCCAGCGTGACGTTGGAGCAGGTGATCAACATGATTGACCCCGCCGCGCGGCCAGCGACGCAAGCTGCGGTCGAAGCGGCAATTTCAGTGGGCGAGCCCTGGGACCTGGAGGTGCCCATTACCACCGCTCGGGGGCGTCACATCTGGGCACGATCGCAAGGCAACGCCATCATGGAAGAGGGCAAGGCAGTCAAACTGCTGGGAGCCTTGCACGACATCACCGAGCAAAAAAATGCCGAACTGGAGCTTCGCATTGCTGCGATTGCGTTTGAATCGCAAGAGGGCATGTTCGTGGCTGACGCGCAGTGGCGCATCCTGCGGGTGAACCGTGCGTTTTCCGAGATCACGGGTTACTCGTCCAGAGAATCCGTCGGGCAGATGCCCAACCCGTTACTGGGTTCTGGGCACCAGGGCGAGGCGTTCTTTGAGCAAATGACGCTGTCCATCCAGACCGATGGCACCTGGAGGGGCGAGGTATGGGACCGGCGCAAAAACAGCGAAGTCTTTCCAGCCTGGCTGACGATCACGGCTGTCAAGGATAAAGACCGGGTTTTGACCCACTATGTGGCCACTTTGACGGACATTACGCAGCGCAAAGCGGCCGAAGAGCAGATTCGAAATCTCGCGTTTTTTGATCCCCTGACACAACTGCCCAATCGCCGTCTTTTGTTGGACCGCCTGGGCAAGGCGCTGACCAGCAGCCTCCGGCATCAGCGCAAGGGCGCGCTGCTGTTTGTGGACCTGGACAACTTCAAGGGTCTCAACGACACATTGGGTCACGACAGAGGCGACCTGTTGTTGCAACAGGTGTCCAAGCGTTTGAGCACCTGTATTCGAGAAGGTGACACCGTGGCACGCCTGGGTGGCGATGAGTTTGTGGTGATGCTCGAAGACCTGAGTGCCGACATCATGGATGCCGCTCAGCAGGCCGAGATGGTGGGCGAAAAAATCCTGTCTGTCCTCAATGCCACGTACTTCTTGGGTCCGAATGAGCACCACAGCACGCCCAGCATTGGCGTAACGCTGTTTGGCGATGACTATGAAAGTATTGATGAACCTTTGAAGCGGGC
>CAJAVE010000184.1 GCA_903945325.1 uncultured beta proteobacterium
ACCTGCACATGGGCCAGCGGAACGTACAAGCGCACATGCAGGGTGGCTGCACCCAGCTCCTTTTGCACGTCTTTGTCGTAGTAGGGCCAGTTGGTGGTGTAGAGGCCTAGCCGCCCAGAAAACGTGAGTGTAGGGTCCGCCACACTGGAGCCAAAGGTGCCGGTACTCAAATGGTCGATCTTTTCACCCAAAACCAGCGGAACGCCCGGGGGCGTATAAAACACGCTCGTAATGGCGCCCGCGCCATTCGACTTTTGTGCCTCGGCTTCTTCCTTGCGCGGTGTAGCAGGTGCATTGGCCGCATAGGCTTTGTAGGCTTTGCTATTGGCCAATTGCTCTGCCGACACCACATCGAAGCCGGCGCTTTGCAAGTCCGACAGGAACCCTTGGTACAGCAGATCGGTGGTGCCTTGCATTTTTGCCGAATCGAGTGCGCCGGCAATGTCAAAGCCGCCACCCTGACCAGCGATCTGCAGATTCCCCGTGCGCCCTCCGCCGGTGGTGTGCGATGTGTCCCACACCTGGCCCGTGACGTACTGCACCGTGAATGACGTTACGGCAATCCGCTTGATTCCATTGAGCGCCGAGGCGTCGACCACTTCGAGTACAGGCGTGCCGAAATCGGCGGTATGCGCACTGCTCAAACCCAGGATACAGGCGACACCGATAAAAATGCGCGCGAATGAATGTGTCATTTTTTCCCCTTAAAAGGTCAATTGAATTCGCCGCTTCCAGGCGATGTGAACAAGCCCGAAAATTGGCAGTACAGAGATGTTAAAAAGTTAAGGGCTGTGTGTGTCCCCCTTGTTCCAGGGGGTGCATTGCCCGGAACGTTCCTGTAAGCTTTTAACAACCTGCTGGCTCTTTTTTTTTGCGCCGTAGACAATCAATGCATGCCTGATTTGACCTCCCTGCTTTTCGAACGCGCGCTCATCGTGGAAGATCTTGATGAGCCGCGCGAATGGCTCGCCGACTTGCTGCCAAAGGCATTGCCTGCGGTCAAGCAGGTGGACACGGCAGCCACTTTGGCCCAGGCGCGTGCCTGCATGGCGCAGCACACCTATGGTCTGGCGCTAATGGATTGGGGCCTCCCCGACGGCACCAGCGAAAACCTGATCCGCGATATGGTGACCGCCAGGCCCGGTGCAGTGGTCATCGTGACCACGATCCATGATGACGATGTGCATGTTTTTCCTGCCCTACGCGCGGGGGCTACCGGCTATATATTGAAGTCGCAACCCTCTGCCATGGTGATGGCGCAGTTGCAAGGCATTGAACGAGGAGAGCCCGCGCTGTCCCCGTCGGTCGCGGCGCGCATCCTGCGGCACTTCCACGGACCCATAGGTGGGAACCCAAGCCCAAATTCGCCGCAGATAGACCAAGTGTCCACGCCGCTGACCGAGCGCGAGGTCAGTGTTTTGCGTCTGCTGGCCAAAGGCTACAAATCCAGCGAAATTGCGGGGCTGCTCACATTAAGTCAACACACGGTCACCAGCTATATCCGCGACATCTACCGCAACCTGGATATTTCAAGCCGCGCTGAAGCCACTATTGAGGCAGCCCGTCGCGGCCTGGTGGCCTGAGGCCTTACCCGGTTCTACCTGGCAGCGGCAACCAAAGCCGCACGCAGCAGCCGTTTGCAGGCAACGGTGGTGGCTCAATCGCAAGCTCAGCACCGATTTGTTTCGCCCTAAACCGCATGTTGGCCAACCCGCGTCCGCTTGCAGAAAGCGGTGGATTGGAAAACCCTTGCCCGTTGTCCCGCACTTCAATGAAAAGCGCCTCACCCGCTGGGCGAATGGAACGCTTGGCAGTCAGCCAAATGGCTGTGGCATGGGCATGCTTGATAACGTTGGTACAGGCCTCTTGCACTACGCGCAGCAGTTGCAACGCGGTGTCGCCCGACAGCGTCAATTCGTCCAAATCGTCACCCAATTGCCAATGCAGTTGAATGCCCAGCAGACCTAAGCGCGCATCCCAGCGGCTGCGCCAGGCGGCAAGCCGGTCAGCAAAAGTAGATTGGGGGTCGGCGTTGTCCATCAGCATGCGCAGATCATCCAGGCCATCTTGCAGAGCGTTCGCAATGGCGTCTTTGTCCAGGACGCCACGCTCCAGTCCGCGCAAGGCGGTCATGAGCTGGGCGCCCACGCCGTCATGCATGTCCCTCAGCAGGCGCTCGCGTTCCTGGGCCTGGGCCTGGGTGACCTCAAAGGAACGCAATTTTTCGTAACTGTGCGCCAACTCCTGAGTCTTTTCTTGCACGCGCAGCTCCAATAGTTCGTTGCTTGCCTCGGACTGATTCAAGGTACGGATAACAAAATGCGCACAAACGATGGCGTACGCCAGGAGCAAAGTCGTGAAACCTACCAGAGCCCAAGAGTTTCGTTGTGAAGAGATCGCCCCCGCAATCATCAATATGTCATGAACGCTGGCCCCTATCAAAGCGCAAAATCCTGCCGCCAGTAGGGCTGCGCGCCACATGCCGAATTGGTAGCGTGCATTCCAAATGGTGTAAGCCGTGTAAAACAACAAGAACATGCAGAACGCGTAGGACGACAAGCGCACC
>CAJAVE010000185.1 GCA_903945325.1 uncultured beta proteobacterium
ATGCACCGATTTGACCGGCAGCCGCAGCACACTCTCGGGCAGATCGGCCGCCTTGCTGAACAGGCGCAGGCGCACATCAGCCGCGTTGAGCGACTCCAGTTCGCGCGGGTCAAACGCCAGGTCCCAGGCAATCAGCTCGTTTTTGTTCTTGGGGTGCATGGCCAGCGGCCACATCAGGGCCAGGCAGCCCCGCTCGGCAGCAAACATGCCCGACACATGCCAGAACGGTCGCGCATAGCGAGGCGCAACCGGCAAGCCCAGCTCGTGCGCAACCCCGTCCTTCTTGTGCAGACCCAGGCAAAAGTCGAAAAGACGGGGCTGGGCGGTCTTGATCAACCGGGCCAGCGCGATGGTGGCGCGCACATCGCTCAGCGCATCGTGCGCAGCGTCATGCGCCAGGTCGTTGGCGGCGGTCAGGTCGGTCAGCTTGAAGCTGGGGCCACGCTCGGGTTTGGTGGGCCACTGAATGCCGTCGGGCCTCAAGGCGTAGGCGGTTCGAACCACATCCAGCAGGTCCCAGCGGCCGCACTCGTTTTGCCACTCGCGGGCATAGGGGTCGATCAGGTTGCGCCAGAACATGAAGCGCGTAATTTCGTCGTCAAAGCGGATGGTGTTGTAGCCCACGCCGATGGTGCCTGGCAGGCTGAAGGCCTTCTCAATGGCGGCGGCAAACTGGTGCTCCGGCACACCCCGCTCCAGACACAACTGGGGCGTGATGCCAGTGATCAGACACGACTGGGGGTCTGGCAAAAAGTCGGGTGCCGGCTGGCAGTACCACATCATGGGCTCGCCCAGCTCGTTCAGGTTGGCATCGGTACGGATGGCGGCAAACTGTGCCGGGCGGTCGCGCCGCGGCTGCGCGCCAAAGGTCTCGTAGTCGTGCCAGAGAAAGGTGTGAAGCTGGGATGTCATGGTGGTGCAACACTACACTATTGCAAAAGCCTCCCCAAAGAATGCGACACCATGCAAGAACTTGCTCCCGGCGACCTTGAGCGCCTGCTGACTGCCTCGCTGGCCGCGCGCAGCAAAGCGTATGCGCCCTACTCCCACTATGCAGTGGGCGCTGCCGTGCTGGACGACCAGGGTGGCGTGCATGCCGGCTGCAACGTCGAGAACGCAGCCTACCCCCAGAGCTGGTGCGCAGAAGCCACCGCCCTGGGTGCCATGCTCATGGCGGGCGGCAAGCGTGCCAAAGCAGTGCTGGTCAGCGGCCCCGGGCCAGACATCATCACCCCCTGCGGTGGCTGTAGACAGAAACTACGCGAGTTTGGCGACGACGACCTGCTGGTGATCGCCGCCGACCCCAGCGGCGTAAAGCACACCTGGACCCTGGGCCAACTGTTGCCCGCCAGCTTCGGACCAGATCATCTCACCAACAACCCAACAAAACCAAGCTGATATGCCACAAAACCAAGAAGCCTGGACGCCAGAGCGTTCTGCGCAGGTCAAGGAGGAGCCCGCACAGCGGGCGGGGGACACGGAGCAGAACGCTCCGTCGCCCAGTCTCCTTGCGATTACCAACACCGTTCACAAACTGCAAGAAACCTTCGGCAATGCACCCGAAGTAGCAGTAGTGCTCGGCTCCGGTTGGGCCAGCGCCGCGCAACAAGTGCAAGATGCCCAGCGCCTCGATTACACCGCGCTACCTGCCTTCCAGGCCACGGGTGTCGAAGGCCATGTGAGCGCCCTCACCGTCGGTCGCATGGGCACCCAGCGCGTGGCCATGCTGGGCGGGCGCAAACACACCTACGAAACGGGCGACTGCGCCGGCATGGCCGGTGCGTTGCGCAGCCTCAAAAGCTGGGGTGTGAAGCTGATCGTGCAAACCAATGCCGCGGGCAGCCTGCGCACCCACATGCCACCCGGCGCACTGATGCTGATCACCGACCACATCAACGCCACCCAGCGCTCACCGCTGGTGGGCGAAAGTGGCAACGCACGTTTTGTGGACATGAGCGCCGCCTACGACCCCGAGCTGCTGAACCACGCCCGCAAGCTGGCGGTGACCAAGCACATCGCCTTGGGCGAAGGCACCTATTTGTGGGCCTTGGGTCCGCAATTTGAAACCCCGGCCGAAATCCGCATGTTTGCTGCCTGGGGCGCCGACGCCGTGGGCATGAGCACCGTGCCAGAAACCATTTTGGCGCGCCACGCCGGGCTGCGGGTTCTGGGACTCTCCCTGATGACCAATATGGCCGCGGGCCTGAGCGCCGAGGCGCTGACCCACTCTGCCACCCTGCAACAGGCGCAGGCATCGGGCGCATTTGCCGCGCAGTTTTTGACCGACTTGATCAGCAGCCTGGCCGATGTGGCTTCGCTGCATCGCTAATCACTATACTTTTGATAGCTGCCTGCGCACATTCCACAGGAGCTAGAGTCACTTATTACCCATATTTTTATGCAAAAGAACCTCTCGCCAACTGAAGCCGCCCGCGTGGCCCTGCAATGCCTGGATTTGACCAGCCTGAACGACGGCGACACCGCTGCTGACATTGACATCCTGTGCCAGCGCGCCCAGAACCGCTTTGGCCCTGTGGCGGCCGTGTGCGTGTGGCCGCGCTTTGTGGCCCAAGCCCGTAGCTTGCTGCCAGTTGGAATTCAGGTCGCCGCCGTGGCCAACTTCCCAACGGGTGCGAGGGGTATTGCACTGGTGCTGGCCGACATCCAATCGATCGTCGACGCCGGTGGCAACGAGGTTGATGTGGTGCTGCCCTACCGCGCACTGATGAATGG
>CAJAVE010000186.1 GCA_903945325.1 uncultured beta proteobacterium
CAGATCCACTTCGCCCTTCTTGAACGCCTCCAGCGCTTTCAAACGTTCGTCCTGGCTCTTGTCACCGTGCAGCGCCGTGGTTTTCAGGCCTTCGCGCTCCAGGGTACGGGCCAGACGGGCACAGCCCAACTTGCTGTTCACGAAAACAAAGGCCTGCTTCATGCCGCGCGACTTCAGAATCTGGTGCAGCGCATGGCGTTTTTCATCTTCGGGCACGCTGTAAAAATGCTGCTCCACGGTGGAAGCCGTCGCATTGGCGCGCGCCACCTCGATGGTGATCGGGTCTTGCAGGTAACTGTTGGCCAAGCGCCTGATTTCTGGCGAGAACGTCGCGCTAAACAGGAGCGTGGTGCGCTGCTTGGGCAGGTAAGACAGGATGCGCTGCAGGTCCGGCAAAAAGCCGATGTCGAGCATGCGGTCGGCCTCATCCAGCACCACGTATTCGACCTGGTTCAGTACCGCATTCTTGGCTTCGATGTGGTCCAGCAGCCGCCCGGGCGTGGCCACCAGAATCTCTACTCCACGCTTCAATTCCAGGGTCTGGGGCTTCATGTCCATACCGCCAAACACCACCGCGCTGCGCAGATTGGTGTACTTGGCATACAGCTTGACCTGTTGCGCTACCTGGTCGGCCAGTTCGCGTGTAGGCAAGAGCACCAAGGCGCGCACGGGGTGGCGCGCCGGAGAGGTGGAACTGTTTTCGTGCTTGAGCAGGCGGTGCAGCAGCGGCAATGAAAAGGCTGCCGTCTTGCCAGTGCCGGTCTGGGCCGCGCCCATCACGTCTTTGCCCGTGATCACCACGGGAATGGCCTGGGCCTGGATAGGGGTCATGGACTCGTAGCCCATTTCAGCCACGGCTCGGGCCAGAGGTGCCGCCAGCTGCAACTGGGCGAACGCCATGATGGGCGTTTCCGAGTTCAATTCGTTCGATATTTCAGGGGTAGCCGGGGTATTCAGTTCAGGTTTCAAGTCGGTCATGCATAGCAAAAAGAGGTGCTATCCGTCCGATAGCTGATGGGCGCCCAACGCTGGGAGCACCCGGCATTATCCCCCAAGTCTTACAGTTGCCGGGTAGTAAACGTATCACAGCCCTTGACAGATCCGTTTTTCAGGCCATTGGCAAACCAGCGCTGGCGCTGGGCGCTACTTCCATGGGTGAAGCTTTCGGGCACTATCGCCCCGCCACTGCCACGCTGCAGGGCATCGTCCCCAATGCGGGCAGCCGCGTTCATCGCCTCCTCCACATCGCCCTGCTCCAGCAGCTGGCGGGCATTGCTGGCATGGTGTGCCCATACACCCGCAAAACAGTCCGCCTGCAGTTCCAGACGCACACTCAGGGCGTTGTATTCGGTCTTGCTCACCCGGCTGCGCATTTGCTCCATCTTGCCGCTGATACCCAACAGGTTTTGCACATGGTGGCCGACTTCATGGGCAATCACATAAGCCTGGGCAAAGTCCCCGGGCGCTCCCAACTGGCTCCTGAGGGTTTCATAAAAGCCCAGATCAATGTAGACCTTGTGGTCGCCGGGGCAATAAAACGGGCCCATGGCCGCCTGCCCCTGCCCGCACGCTGTGGGTGTGGAGCCGCGAAACAGCACCAGCGTGGGCTCCTGGTAGGTAGCGCCACCCTGGGTAAAAACGTCTTTCCACACATCTTCCGTGTCCGCCAGGACGGTACTGACAAACCGTTTCATCGGGTCATTGGCGGGCGCGCTGTTCGCCGGGGCGCGCTGAACCTGCGCAACAGGCGCACCGCCTTCGCCACTGAGCAATCCCAAAATGGTCAAGGGATTGACGCCCAGAATCCATCCACCCAACAGGGCAATGACGATGGTTCCGATGCCAATGCCACGCCCGCCAAAGATGCGGCCCCCCCGACCGCCGCCCCCCGCCCCGCCACCGTCCCGACGGTCTTCAACGTTGTCTGACTCGCGATTGCCTTCCCATTTCATGACAATGCTCCAGAAAAATCAACTTGGGGCCGGACGGCCACCCTTCAGGCCTTGGGCAGGGTCACGCCGACCTGGCCCTGGTATTTGCCACCCCGGTCCTTGTAACTGGTCTCGCAGACGTCATCCTTGTCACTCTCGAAGAACAGCACCTGGGCACAGCCCTCACCGGCGTAGATCTTGGCGGGCAGTGGCGTGGTGTTGCTGAACTCCAGGGTGACGTAACCTTCCCACTCGGGCTCGAACGGTGTCACGTTGACGATGATGCCGCAGCGCGCATAGGTGCTTTTGCCCAGGCAGATGGTGAGCACATTGCGTGGAATGCGGAAGTACTCCAGGGTGCGGGCCAGCGCAAAGCTGTTGGGCGGGATGATGCAGACGTCGTCATTGAAGTCGACAAAGCTCTTTTCATCAAAGTTTTTCGGATCCACCACGGTGCTGTGAATGTTGGTGAACACCTTGAACTCAGGTGCGCAGCGAATGTCGTAGCCGTAGCTGCTGGTGCCGTAGCTGACGATCTTCTGGCCGTCAGCGTTCTGCCGAATCTGGCCGGGCTCAAACGGCTCGATCATGCCGGTTGTTTCTGCCATGTGGCGAATCCACTTGTCGCTTTTGATGCTCATGGGGTAGGGCTCCTGGTGTGGCGGTGATTGTAAGTTGCGGGGAACGGCAGCGATCAAGACCCACAAATGCTATCTATTTAATAGCTGGTTGCGCAATATCCACGGGGCCTACAGCCTCAAAAGGCTTGAGAAATGACGGTGCGCTCCACCAGGCGGTCATCGCCCAGCACAATCAGGGAGAACAGCAACTCGTCCAGACTGGCGGCACGTGAAGTCTTGCGTGCCATCAGCGGCGTGGCTTGGGGGTTCAGCACTACAAAGTCGGCCTCGCAGCCCGGCAGCAAATTGCCCACCACACCTTCCAGCCCCAAGGCGCGCGCCGCACCGGCGGTGTGCTGCCACCACAGGTGCTGTGGCGACAGCGACAGGCCCTGCTTGGTCTGACCCTCGCGCCCCACGTAATAGGCGCCCAGCATGGTGTGGAAGGGGCTGAACGAGGTGCCCCCGCCCACGTCACTGGCCAGCCCGTACTGGAAACCCACACGGTCGGCCCCGGCGTAGTCAAAAAAACCGCTGCCCAGAAACAGGTTGCTGGTCGGGCTGATGGCTGCCGCTGCACCCGTATCCCGCATCAACGCGCGGTCGTCGTCGTCAAAGTGGATGCAGTGGGCGTAGATGGAGCGTTGGCGCATCAGGCCGAAGTCATCGTATGTAGCCAGGTAGCTGCGCGACTGGGGGAACAGCTCGCGCGCCCAGGCAATCTCGTCCTTGTTTTCTGCAACATGGGACTGAATCCACACATCGGGATAGCGCGCTGCCAGGTCTCCGGCCCCACGCAATTGCGCGTCGGTGCAGGTGGGCGCGAAGCGTGGGGTGATGGCGTAGCCCAGACGCCCCTGGCCATGCCAGCGCTGGATCAGCGCTTCTGTTTCCAGCAGGCTTTGTTCTGTGCCATCTGCGCGACCGGGAGCCGATGGCTGGTTCAGCAAATCAGTCGGCGCATGGCGGTCCATCAAACACAGGCCGGTGATGAGTCGCATGCTGTGGGCCCGCGCTTCGGTGAACAGCGCGTTCACCGACTCGGTGTGCGAGGTGGCAAAGGTCAATGCCGTGGTCACCCCATTGCGCAACAGTTCCGCTATGAAAAACGTAGCTGCTTGCGCACTGTATTCGGGGGCCGAGAAGCGTTTTTCTTCTGGAAACGTGTAGTGTTCCAGCCAGGGCAGCAAACCGTCTGCGGGTGAGCCGATCACATGGGTTTGCGGGTAATGGATATGCATATCCACAAACCCGGGAGCGATGATGCGCCCTGGCAGATGCTCCACAGTCACACCCGGGTACTGGCCTCCCAGATCGCGCCATGCACCCACGGCCTGCACCACCTGCCTGCCTTGTGCATTGGGGCCAATCAACAGCAGTCCGTCTTCCTCAAACAAGGCCCGCGCCGGTCCCTCGCTGTGCGGTGCGAACCAGAGAATGGAGGCGCGATAGGCTTTCATAGACACAGTCAGACCGGGCCGTCAGGATGCCATCAGGGTCGGCGGTGACGGATGCAGCCGCGCCATGGCATGCGCATCCACATAGCGGCCGTGCCGGAACGCGTAGGCCCGGTGCGTACCTTCCAGCACAAAACCATGGCGCTCGTACAGGCGCCGGGCCACGGCGTTGTCGGTCCACACGGTCAGTTCCAGTCGCAGCAGACGAAGCCAGTTGTCAGCCAAATCCACCGCAGCCTGCACCAGCGCCGTTCCCACGCCCTGCCC
>CAJAVE010000187.1 GCA_903945325.1 uncultured beta proteobacterium
CCTCATGCACGGTGATGGCAAAAATCACCGGAATTGCATGGACGGCGATGGCACTAATCAGTTGTTCGATTTGCACTGGGTAATTGTCTTAGAGGATGGAAGAAGTTTTCTTTACAGGCCCAAACGGGCCAGATCGCCCCGTCCCTGGCGGATGACTTGGGGTTCGGAATCGGTCAGATCGATCACGGTCGTGGGCTCCTGGGCGCAAGCCCCCGCATCGATCACACCGGCGATCAGCTTCTCGAAACGGTCGCGTATGGCGCTGGCGTCATTCATCGGATGTATCTCGCCCGGCACGATCAGTGTGGTCGCCAGCAAGGCACCTTCGTGTAGCGCGAGCAGCGCCTGTAGTGCCGTGTGTTCCGGCACGCGCAGGCCTATGGTCTTGCGCGAGGGGTGACTGACCCGCCGCGGAACTTCTTTGCTGGCTTCCAGAATAAAGGTGTAAGGCCCGGGCGTGGCAGACTTCAGGAGGCGGTACTGCGCATTGTCGACTCGCGCATAGCTGGCCAGCTCGCTCAGGTCGCGGCACAGCAGGGTCAGGTGGTGCTTGTCGTCTACCCCGCGTATGCGCCGCAGGTGGTCCACGGCGGCCTTGTCGTCCAGGTGGCAGACCAGGGCGTAGCTGGAGTCGGTCGGTACGGCCAGAATGCCGCCTTTTTCCAGCAATGCCACGGCTTGTTTGAGCAGTCGTGGCTGTGGGTTGTCAGGGTGAACTTCGAAGTATTGGGCCATGCCGTGGGTCTATTGAATGCGCGTGGCCAGAACTTCCCAAATGGGAGTCAAATTGTTTGGCAAAAAGGGCAAGGTGCCCAGTTCGGTATGACTTTCCTCGGGGCTGTGAAAATCGCTACCGCGTGACGCAGCCAGACCGAATTCGCGGGCCGTATCCGCGTAGATGGCGTACTCGGCAACCGTATGGCTGCCGGTTACCACTTCAACACCCTGGCCACCGAGCGCCTTGAACTCGGTGAACAAGGCAAACTCTTCATTTGGCGTGAACTTGTAGCGCGCCGGGTGCGCAATGACGGCCATGCCGCCCGCTCCGGTGATCCAGGACACTGCGTCCTTGAGCGAGGCCCAGCGGTGCGGCACGAAGCCCGGCTTGCCTTCGGTCAGGTATTTGCGAAACACTTCATTGGTTTCCCGGCACACGCCACTTTCCACCAAAAAGCGGGCGAAGTGGGTGCGTGAAATCAGCTCCGGGTTACCAACAAACTTGAGTGCGCCCTCATAGGCGCCTTTGATGCCAACCTTTGCCAGACCCTCCGACATTTCCATGGCGCGCTCTTCGCGCCCGCCGCGTGTCTGGCGCAGACCGCTTTGCAGCGTCATGTCATTGGCGTCAAAGCCCAGCCCAACAATATGCACGGTGTGGCCGATGAAGGTCACCGAGATTTCGGTGCCTGTCAGGTAGCGCATGCCGTAGGCTTTGGCGGCCGCTGCCGCCCGGTGCTGGCCACCGATCTCGTCGTGGTCAGTCAAGGCCCACAGCTCTACACCATTGGCACTGGCACGTTGGGCCAGCGCTTCTGGCGCAAGCGTGCCGTCCGAGACCGTGGAGTGGCAATGAAGATCAGCGTTTTGTATGCGAGTCACCTGTGTATTTTAGGCGCGGAAGCGCAAATAGCATGGGGAGCCCGGTGAGCGGGTGGGCAAAGCCAAGTTCGCAGGCATTCAGCATCAAACGGGGAGACAGGGCGGCAACACCAACGGGGGCGTACAGCGCATCGCCCAAAATGGGGTGCCCAATCGCCCGCAGGTGAAGCCGTATCTGGTGGGTGCGGCCCGTCAGTGGCTCCAGCGTCACATGGCTGACCTGGCGCTGGGCGTCAAAGTGGCTCAGTTGCAAATGGGTGATGCTGGGTTTGCCGCAGACTGGGTCGATCACGCGCAGAGGCCGGTTGGGCCAGTCCACGCCAATAGGCAGATCAATCACGCGCCAACTGTCCGTTGGCGCCAGCACGTCGCCAAATACGACCGCCTCGTAGCGCTTGGCAACGAGCCGGTTGGCAAAGGCTTCGCTGAGTGCGCGCTGCACTGCGGCACCCCGTGCCATCACGATAAGCCCGGAAGTTGCCATGTCCAGGCGGTGCACCACCAGCGCATCGGCGTACGCGGCCTGGACACGAACACTCAGACAATCCTGCTTGTCGGGGCCGCGTCCCGGCACTGACAGCAGTCCGGACGGTTTGTTGAGTACGATGATTCCGTCATCGGCATAGACCACGCTGATGGACGCGGCTTGCGCCAGTGTGTCAGTTGACATCGTTGCCTGCAATCAGGCGTTGCACGGTCTCGCAAAATTCGCTGACGTCATCGGGCTTGTAGATCAAGGCATTGGCGCCTTCGCGAATGGCGCTTTGCTCCAGCTCAGGCGTGACGTAACCTGAGGCCAATGCGACCGGCAAGTCCGGGCGAATCAGTTTGAGCTGGCGCAGCAGGTCAATGCCGCTGTAGCCGGGCATGTTGTAGTCGGTCACAACCAGGTCAAACGCGTTCGGATCAGTCTGAAAGGCAACGACCGCCTCGTGCGGGTCAGTGAAAGCGGTGACGGCAAACCCGCGGCGTTTGAGGACACGAACGATCAGGAAAACCAAGGCCTGGTCGTCGTCTACATACATGACATGGTGGCCCTGGCCGCTGATAGGCTCGACCGGTGGTGGCTCGGTAACCGCTGTGATGGCTTGCTCCAGCGTCGGCGGAAAGTACAGGGTGAACACGCTACCTTCGCCTGGCGTGCTTTGCACATCAACCCCCCCCTGGTGGCCCTGCATGATGCCGTGCACCACAGACAGGCCCAGGCCTGTGCCCTGGCCCACCTCGCGGGTAGTGAAGAATGGCTCAAAAATGCGTGCTATGGTTTGCTCGGACATGCCGCTGCCGTTGTCGTGCACGGACAAGGTGACGTATGGCCCCGCTGGCAGTCCCAACCTGCCGGTTTGGGAGGGTGCCAGATCAGCCATGGTCAGTTCCATGCGCAGCGAACCCTTTTTGTTGCCGATGGCCAGCAAGGCATTGGTGGACAGGTTCAGGAGTGCCTGCTCGACCTGTGTGGTGTCGGCCAGGATGGCGGCGGTGTGTGGTTCGATCTTGACTTGCAGGCTGACAGACGGCGGCAGCGCAACTTTGACCAAACGGGCGGCTTCGCGCACCACATCCTCGAGCTGCATGGGAATGCGTTTGGGGACTTCGTTGCGGCTGAATGTCAAAATTTGGCGCACCAGGTCGCGTGCGCGGCGCCCGGCTTTGTCAATTTCCTGCAGGCTTGTCAGAGCGGCAGAGCCTTGAACCGTATCTTGTTTGGCCAATTCGACGTTGCCCAGGATGGCGCTGAGAATATTGTTGAAATCGTGCGCAATGCCTCCGGCCATGGTGCCCATGGCCTGCATCTTTTGCGACTCGCGCAACTGTGTTTCCAGCGCCACTCGCCGTGCTTCAGCAAGCTTGCCGGCCGTCAGGTCGCGAGCGAAAATGGTGGTGATTTCGCCATGCATGCCTTGCTGGCCGCGCCGGGCAATGGCGTTGGAAAGCGGGTTTCCAGGTGTCCGGGTGTTGAGCCTGCGCTCCAGCGAGACGCTGATTTCCACAAAAATCTCACGGCCCAACAGTGTCGTGGCGACGAACTCGCCCAGTGTGGTCTGGGTGGGGACCTGTCCCATCGACAAGAGCGCTTCAACCTGCGGCAAAAAACGTCCCAGGGTACTACTCAGGGCCAGGTCCGCAGGGCATTCAAACAGTGCGGTGGCAGCTGGGTTGAATACGGTAATGCGGCGCTGTTCGTCGATGCACAAAATCGCGTCCAGCGACGAGTTGATGATGGCCGTCATGCGGTTTTCGCTGAGCAGCAGGTCTTCGTTGCGCTGCTGCAAGATGGCGGCACTTTTCTGCAGCGCGTGGCGCTGGGCCAGCAGCGGCCCCTGGTCAATGATGGCGCAGATAAAGTGTGCCAACTCTCCCAATGGGTTCTCAATGCGCGCAATGTGCAGGTCGCCGGTGAATGTGCCCTGCGACCCGGCCAGGAAAACCACTTCACTGATCTCGCTGGTGCTCGTAGACTTGGCGCTCAGGAAGGCAACGGCTACTTCGTCCGTGTGTAGTGGCCCGACAAAGGGCAGCAGAAAATTCAGCGGTGGGTCACTCTCCAGCGGCTGGAACAATCGCAGTGCCATGGCGTTGCTGGCCATAACCAGGCCTTCTTCGTCCACCACCATCAGCGCCAATGGCACATTGGAGAACAGCGTGGCGAAGCGCTCGGAAGCTCCCTCAGCCTCCTGCTGGCTGTAGCGCAGAGCCTTGTTCTGGACCTCCAGTTCTGACTGGTACTTGCGCAGGTCCTCAATCATCTGTGACGGCGCATAGCCTTCCACGATCAGGCCTTGTGCCGTCTGGCCGTCTGACCGGACAGCAGGAGTGGGCGTGGGGATGAGCCGGAATTTTTTCCGTCGGGCGGGAACTGTCATGCTGCTGGTTTCACGCTAATGAACTGGGCTCGCAGTGATGCCATTGCCAGGTGCGTAATCCGCGACCCGAAGTGGGCTGTTCAAGGCAATATAGCCCCGCAAAACTTCGGCGTCCACAAATCCAGTATTCACGAAGCCAGGGTATGCCGTCACCACTGGATAGCCATCGCCACCGGCGGCCATGAAACTGTTGATGACCATGGTGTATCGCTTGGCTGCATCGACAAACGAACCGCCTATGCGTGCCTGCAACAGGGCACCACTGGCCGTTATCAGCTCCACACCGGACAGTTGGGCAAAGCCGCCAGCACCCGGGTTCATTTTGTAAGCAACGGTCAGGTAGTCGAGTACTTCACGGCCACTGAGTGCGAGCGTACACAGGGTGTTTCCAAAGGGTTGCACCTGCAAGATGTCTTTGTAGGTAATGGTCCCGGCGGGCAGGGAGTCACGCACACCGCCGGAGTTGACTACGGCAAAGTCAGCCTGCGCTTTCTCCATCATGGCCTGACCAATCAGCCTGCCCAGGTTGGTTGGGCGCTTGCGGACATAGGTACGGCCGCCTTCGAATGCAGCATCGGCTGTCCCCACTTTGACCAGCAGCTTTTCCTGGCCATAGATCTGGTAGGGCTTGAGCAGGGCCAGCATTTCAGGGTTCTCGGCAATAGGCGCGGTGAAGTGAGCCAGGCTGCTGCTTCCATCGGCCGCTTTAACATTGCGCTTCAGGTTGATGGGTATCAGTGCGTACTTCGCCAAGGTGAAGCTGCCGTTGCGGTACTGAAAATCAGCACGCCCCACATACTTTCCCCACTCGTGGGCTTGCACAATCCAGGTTCCATTTTGCCGGTCTGGTTGGCACGCGGTACCTGGCAAGTAGGGCATGTCCATCACGTTCTCTGCGCGCATGCATGCCGGGTTCTGGGTGTGACCACCCACCACCAAGTCTAGCCCGCTGACGGCCCGCGCCATCTCTACGTCACCCGGCGCCTGAATGCCGTGTTGGCCATTTTCGTAGTGACCCATGTGGGTTGCGGCGATCACCACGTCGGCTTTGCTGCGCAACTCGGGGATCAGCTTGGCAGCCTCTTGAATGGGACTTCGAAAGTCCATATTCCGCATGTTTTCGGGGTTGCCTAATTTGTGGGTGTCTTCGGTGGTCAGACCCATGACGGCCACACGCACGCCGCCCAGGTTGAACAGTTTGTAGGCATCAAACAGGCGCTCGCCATTGCGGTAAATGTTGGCCGACAGCATAGGAAACGTCGCAAGCTTGCGCTGCATGGCCAGCACCGCCGGACTCTTGTCAAACTCGTGGTTCCCCACCGCCATGGCATCGTAGCCCAGCAAGTTCATACCCTTGAAGTCGGGCACGGCGTCCTGAAGGTCAGACTCGGGCACGCCGGTGTTGACATCACCACCGTCGAGCAGCAGGCTGTAACCCCCTGCTGCAGCGACGTCGGCCCGTATGCCGTCAATGACCGTTTTGCGCGCAGCCATGCCGTACTCGCCATCGCGGTTCTGCCAGAAGCGCCCATGGTGGTCGTTGGTGTGCAGGATGGTGATAGCGTAGGTCTTGTCTTTGTCAGGCACTGACGGCGCCAGACTGGAGCAGCCAGACATCGCCAGTGCAAGACCAAGGGTGAGTAGGGTGTATGGGTGTCGCATGGTTGTTGTCTATTATCGTCAAAAATGTATGGCAAAAATGGCCTCTAGCCCCCGTTAAATGTGCGCAACTAGCTATTAAAAAGATAGCTAATGTATTGGGAGAATTCGTCAGTGGGATTGCAGTAACGCCGGTTGAAAGACCTGCACGCGCTTTCTGCACCGGTCTGGATTTCGCAGTAACCGTGTCGACCAACTGCTAAAACAGCCCACGGTACCCTGTTGAAGGAGCCTTCGTCGCCAGTATGCGCGGGTATCTGGAGGGCGGAAATGTCCCCTTTCCTTGGATACACTGACCGTTATTTTGATGAAAAAGCTGGAATTTGCACGATGACAACCTACATTTCTGTGGCCAATGCTATTGCTGGTGAACACGACGGCTACATTGACTTTGTGCTTAGTTTGAGTGCACCAACCGTACAGTCAGTGAGCGTGGGTTACCAGACAGGCGATGGCACGGCCGTCACTGGCTATAGTTCCGGTAACGACTATTTTGGTGTCAGCGGCACTATTGTGTTTGCGGGCGGAGAGACGCTCAAGACCCTACGCGTCCTGTTACTTGACGACACCGTTGCAGAAGCCACCGAGGCATTCAAGCTCTCATTGACCAGTTCTACCAATGCAAATGCAGTCATAGGAAACAGCGCCGCATTGGGCACCATCGTCGACGACGACGCCACCGCGGGCGCTCCCGTGGTGCGTGTCAACGACGCCATCGTGGACGAGTCCGATGCACGCGCCTACATCACTGTCACGCTGGACAAGCCATCAGCCAGCACGGTCACGCTGAACTATTCAACGGCCGATGCAAGTGCTATTGCGGGCACAGACTACCAGGCAGTTGTCAGCCAGGTACTGAGCTTTGCGCCGGGTGAGACGGCCAAGACCATCGCCATCAACCTGATCGATGACACGGCCATTGAATCGGGCGAATCGTTCAACCTGGTGTTCTCCAGTCCAACGGGTGGCGCTACCCTGCCCAATACCACAGCCCAGGTGTTGATTGGCTCCAGCGACCAGGCGGTGCAAGGCACTCCCGTCATTTCTGTGACTGATGCCATAGCCAGTGAACACGATGGCTACATCGAGTTTGTGGTCAGTTTGAGTGCGCCGTCATCTCAGCAAATCAGTGTGGTTTATCAAACAGTCGACGGCACTGCGGTAACCGGCTATAGCAGCGGAAATGACTTTGTAAGCGTCTATGCTACCTTGGTGTTTGCCGCGGGCGAGACACTCAAGGCAGTCCGGGTTCCGGTTATCAATGACACCACGGTGGAGGGCACGAAGGGGTTCAAGCTTAATTTGTACAGCCCCACCAATGCAGTTCTTGGAAACAGCGTCGCATTGGGCACCATCGTCGACAACGACGCCACTGCGGGCGCTCCTGTGGTGCGCGTCAACGACGCCATCGTGGACGAGTCCGATGGCCGTGCCTATATCACTGTCACGCTGGACAAGCCATCAGCCAGCACGGTCACGCTGAACTACGCCACGGCCGATGCAAG
>CAJAVE010000188.1 GCA_903945325.1 uncultured beta proteobacterium
CGAGGCCAAGGCCTTCCTGCTGGACAAAGTGCGACCCGCCCAAAAGACCTACTTTGACGCGCTGGACGGTCTGCTCAAGTACCAGGACGGACAAATGCAGCAGTCTGCCAATGCCACCAGGGAAGCGACGTCGGGCATGCTGTACGTGATCGGGCTTACGGTCGTCATGGCGCTGGTGGTCGGCGTGTTGATGGCGCTGTGGATTACTCGGTCCATTACCGGCCCGATCAACTTGGCGGTGGACGTATCGCGTGCCGTGGCGGGGGGTGACTTGAGCGTGCAGTTTGACACCTCGGGCACGAATGAAATCTCACAACTGCTGCTGGCGCTGAAAGACATGCAAACCGGTCTGATCAGTGTGGTTTCCGAGGTGCGTGATGGCGCCAATGGCGTGGCTGTGGCCAGCGCGGGTATTGCACAAAGCGATATCGATCTCTCGTCACGCACTGAGAACCAGTCGCATTCGCTCAAGGACACCTCAGCGTCGATGGAACTGCTGGGTTCCAACGTCAAACTGAATGCCGAAAATGCGGGCAAAGCCAATCAATTGGCACAAAACGCCTCAGATGTCGCTTCACGTGGCGGCGAGGTGGTGAGTCAGGTGGTGGCGACCATGCGGGGCATCAACGAGTCTTCGCGCAAGATATCCGACATCATTCAGGTCATTGACGGCATTGCGTTTCAAACCAATATTCTGGCTCTTAATGCCGCTGTGGAGGCTGCCCGTGCCGGTGAGCAGGGCCGTGGCTTTGCCGTGGTGGCCAGCGAGGTGCGCAGTCTGGCGGGCCGTTCGGCGGAGGCGGCACGCGAAATCAAGGCCTTGATCAGTGCCAGCGTGGAGCGTGTGGAGCAGGGTACGGTGTTGGTCGACCAGGCCGGGGCCACCATGTCGGAAGTGGTCAGCAGTATTCGCCACGTCACCCAGATCATGGGTGAAATCAGTGTGGCGAGCACCGAGCAGAGTGAAGGGGTGTCGCAGCTGGGTGTTGCCATTCACCTGATGGATCAAATGACGCAACAAAACGCCGAACTGGTCGAGGTCATGTCGGAAGCGGCAGGCAGCCTGAAGTCACAAGCTGAGGCACTGGTCGGCACGGTGGCGGTGTTCAAACTGGATGCGCGCGACACACCCACGCAGCTGGCGCTGGCGGCGCGCTGAATCAGTTTCCGGGGGCGCTGTCCCAGGCATCTTCAATCCAGTCACACAGGATGGCGCGCGTCTCACGTGGATCAATGATGTCAAGAATGCCGAACTTCTCTGCCGTGCGAAATGGTGAGGTCATGTTCAGGTAGAAGCCTTCCAGTTCGGCGCGTTTGGCCAACGGGTCGGGTGCTGCATCGATTTCGGACTTGTGCGCGGCCATCACCCCACCTTCGATGGGAATGGAGCCCCAGCGCGCCGACGGCCAGGCGTAGCGCAGGTTCAGTGCCTCGCCGTATTTGGGAGCATGCAGGGCACCAGCCATGCCAAAGCAGCGCCGGATCAGGATGGACATCCACGGCGATTTGCATTCGTTTAATGCCTGGCCCACGCGCGTGGCACCCAGCAACGTGCCGCCGATTTCGGCTTCCACGCCGGTCTGGTTGCCGGGTTGGTCGACGAAGTTGACGATGGGCAGGCCAAACAGGCTGCACAGGTTCACATGGCGCTCCATCTTGTAGGCCGCTTGCGTGGTCATGGCGCCGCCCTGCACCTTGGGGTCATTGGCAATCACGCCTACAGGAATGCCGTTCAAGCGGGCCAGTGCGGTGATGACCGAGCCACCCTGGTAGCGGCCGATTTCGAACACGCTGTCCAGGTCCATCACGGTGTTCAAAATTTTGCGTGGGTCGTAAATCTTGCGCCGGTCGCGCGGAATGGCGTCCTTGAGCCAGTCGTCGGCGCGGTTCGGGTCGTCGGTGGGCGCCAGTACGGGAGCCGTGTGAAACACGCTGCGCGGCAGGTAGCTCAAAAAGCGCTGCACCTGGCGCAGGGCGTCCAGCTCGTCCACCGCCTCGTTGTGCACCAGAGCACTCTTGCGGTGCACCAGGTGACCGCCCAGGTCGTTCTTGTCCACGTCCTGCGCATAGGCCTGGCGCACCACGTGCGGCCCGGCTGCCATCACCTGCGCCTGCTCGCGCACCATGACCGAGAAGTGCGACGAGAGCACCTTGATCGCGCCTTGTCCGGCACAGGCACCCAGCGCCACGCCCACCACGGGCACGGTCTTGAGCAACTCATTGGCCGGCCAGCTGGGGTATTCGGGGATCTTGGTGCCGCCGATTTGCATCAGCAGTTTGACGCTACCGCCCGCGGAGTCCACCAGGCGGACCAGCGGCATGCGCAACTGGTGGGCCATGCGTTCGATGTAAATCCACTTGTCGGCAATGGTGGCCTCGGATGAACCTGCGCGAATGGTGAAGTCGTCCACATGCAGGGCCACCTTGCGCCCCTCTATGCGCCCGGTGCCCACGATGGCATTGGTCGGGTCCAGCCGCTCAAATGCGCCCTCACGGCTGTAGTGGCCCTTGCCCGCCAGCGAGCCCAGTTCACGGAAGGTGTCGGTGTCGAGCAGGGCGGCAATGCGCTCGCGCGCGTTCATGCGTCCGCTGGCCTTGAATTTGGCCAGTGCCTCGGGCCCCCCCATGGCCAGCGCAAAGCTGCGCCGGTGTTGCAACTCCGCCAGTTCGGCTGCCCATTCACCGGTGGGTTCGAAAGTGCGAGGTGTGTTCATAGTGCGTTCAGTCCGAGTCCGGCCACCAGCTCCTGCGTGGACTTGAATTCGCTTTGCATGTAGCGGTGCGAATCGACATAGCCTTTGAACAGCGGCTTGTTGCCAGACTTCTCGACCAGAGCAATCCACTCGGGGGATGCGGCCACTTGTTTGAGTGCGGCTTCCCAGAACCGGATCTGCTCAGCGTCCACGCCACCGGGCAGCAGCACGCCGTTGTAGCTGACATAGTCGGCCGCCACGCCCTCTTCGCGCCAGGTGGGCACCTTGGCCAGCGGGCCGGTGCCACGCTCGGGCGCCGCACTGACCAGAATGCGCACCTTGCCCGCCAGGGCCATGGGTACCACGGTGGGGCCAGTGGCCGACACCACGTCCACATGCCCGCCCAGCAAGGCCGACATGGAATCGGCCGATGAGCGAAACGGTGCCACCGTGAGTTTTGCCACGTCCACACCGGCAAGTTTGAGCGGCTTGGCGATGGCCAGGTGGGTGTTGAGGCCACGTAGGGGCGCTACGGCTATCTTCAGCGATTCGGGGTTGCGCGTGAGGGCGTTGACCAGGTCTTTGGCGGTCTTGAGCGGGGAGTCCATGGGCACGGCCACCAGCGTGGTCTCTTCCACCAGCATGGCCACCGGAACAAATTCACGCATATCGGCTTTCAGGATGCCGGTCACCTGACCCGCTACGCTACCGGTGTGGAAGGTGCCCAGGTGGTGTGCGTTGCCCCGGTTGCGCTGCAGTTGCTGCAAGGCCAGCAGACCGGCAGCACCAGGCTTGTTGTCGGCAAGGATGGTTTGGCCGTTGACCAGCTTCAGGCTCTCCAGGGCCTGCTTGATGCCACGGGCATACAGGTCGACCGAGCCGCCTGCGGCCACACCAATGACATAGTTGATGTTTTGTGTGGGCTTCCAGGTGGCCTGTGCCTGTGACAGGCCGGGCCACAGGGCAGCGGCTCCGCTACCGGCAAGCAGGTTCAGAGCGTGGCGACGGTTGAGAGAGGGGTGAGTCATGGTCATTCCTTGGTTTCGTGCTGGGCGTCGGCGGGCAGGCGCACCACGCCCTGTGCCGTCAGTTGCTGGATGCGTGCCGCGTCCAGATGGAGGTCGTTGGCAAGAATGTCCAGCGCGTTCTCGCCCAGCGCTGGCCCGGTGTGGCGAATGGCCCCCGGGGTTGCGGACAGGCGTGGCACCACGCCCGACTGCGTGGTGTGGCCCAGCGTGGGGTGGGGCACTTGCTCCAGCATGCCGCGCGCGGCAAAGTGCGGGTCGGCATAAATATCGGCAATGGTGTAGACCCGCGAGGTGGGCACTTCGCCCTGGCGCAACAGCTCTTCCAGGGGTGCGGCGTCAAACCCCCGTGACCACGCGCTGATGATGGCGTCAATCGCCTTCATGTTGTCGGGCTTGCCACGCTGCTGAATGGTCTCGAAGCGCGGGTCGGTCAGCAGCTCGGGCTGCTGCATGATGGCGACCAGCCGCTTCCAGGTCGGGTTGCTGTTGGCGGCAATCAACACCCAGCCACCGTCGCGGCTGGGGTACAGGCTATTGGGCGCCATGGAGGGCAGATTGGCCCCCTCGCGTTGCGGGACCACACCCAGCTTCTCAAAGGCTGGAACGACGGGCTCCATTTGGGAGAAAGCGGCCTCGTACAGGGCCACGTCCACCACCTGGCCGCGTCCGGTTTGGCTTCTGGCATGGATGGCAGTCATGGCGCCAAACGCGGCATAGACGGACGAAAGGTAGTCGGTGGTGGCCAATGCCACGCGGGCGGGCGGGCGGTCCGGGTCACCGGTCATGTGGCGCACACCGCCTACGGCTTCGCAAATGGCACCGTAGCCCGGGCGCTCGGCGTAGGGGCCGGTCTGGCCGTAGCCGCTGATGCGCACCATCACCAGACCGGGGTTGCGCGCCGACAGGGCGTCGTACCCCAGGCCGAGGCGCTCCATCACGCCGGGGCGGTTGTTCTCCACCAGAATGTCGGCGCCCGCAATCAACTCCTGTGCAATTGCGCGGCCCTCAGCCGACTTCAGGTCCAGCGCAATCGAGCGCTTGTTGCGCAGGATGGAGGCGGCGTACAGCGATACGTTCCCCACATGCTGGCCCATCTGGCGCACCGGGTCGCCCTCGGGCGGTTCGATCTTGATGACGTCTGCGCCAAAGTCGGCCAGCAGGCGGGTGCAGGCCGGGCCGGCAATGGTCGAGCAGATTTCAATGACTTTCAGGCCGGTCAGCGCACCAGCCGGGGTCACAGGGGTCTTGGGGTTCATGCTGTTCCTCCCACGCTCTTTTGCAGGGCCAACTGGCGAATGGCTTCGGCCCCGGACTCCTCAATGCGCTGTCGGGTCAAAGCCAGCATCAGATCCACGTCGGCGTTTTCCAGGGCCACCGTGGCCTGGCGCCAGAGTGCCGCCGACTGAAGACGCCTTTGGGTCGTAGCCAATCCCATCTTGCTGTAGCGCAGTGTTTGCAGCGATAGCGCTGTCAGCATGCGCTGCAGGCGCTTGTTGCCACTTTGGCGTGCACACAAAATGAGCAGTCGGTAGGTGGTCTCAGCGTATTCATCGCCCGCATCGGCAAGCGGTGCCAGCGTGTCGAGTCGCTCCACTCCGGCGCGCAACATGGCCAACAGCCCGGGCTGGGGGTTGGTCGCCACCTTGCGTACCACCATGGCAAACAGGCCGGCGCGAATTTCCAGCAGTTCCTGCAATTCGGTGGCGCTAAGCTCGGTCACGATGGCACCCCGGCGCGCCAGTATGGTCACCAGGCCCTCGCGCTCCAAGATGCGCAAGGCTTCGCGGATGGGCCCGCGGCTCACACTGAATTCGTCAGCCAGTTCCTGCTCGGAAATGCGCGCTGCCGGTGGCATGGC
>CAJAVE010000189.1 GCA_903945325.1 uncultured beta proteobacterium
CTGGCCAGTCGCTCGGTTTTGTCTTGCAGTTCAGCGGTTTTTTCGGCCACCTTGGCTTCAAGGTTTTTGTACATGGACTGCAGATGCTCAGCCATGCCGTTGAAGCCATCGGCCAATGTGCCAAACTCGTCGCTGCTGGTGCGCAGAACACGTGTTTCAAAGTCGCCGGTTTGAATTTGTTCGATGGCCTGTTTGAGTTGCCCGACGGGTTCAAGGACAAACAAATACCCGGTGTAAAGCAAAATGGCAGCAGCGATAACAACCAGCGCTAGCATACTCAGCTGCAACAGGTGCAGCAGGGCTGTCCAGCGGGCAATGTGAGCTTCAATGCCACTGACAAAGGCATCTATATTGGCGGCAAATGTTATGGTGCTGTCGCGCAGGCTTTGAAAACTTGCGGGCTTGGTCGTGATCCAGCGGGCCTGATAACGTGCCCAGTCCGACTCGATCACGGCAAAACGGGCACGGGTTTCTGTGTCCCAGGGCACAAAGAGCGGTCGCTCCGGGTCGCCGACTTTCAGGGTTGCCAGGCTTTGGTTGAATTCCTGGACTTGCTGGGGCAACGGGCCTGTTTCCTGGGTGCCGATTGACAAGGACATGCGGTACGACTGCATGCGCATTCGCCCGGCCTCGTTGACAGCGGCGGCGCCCCCGTCAAGTTGCCAGGACACCCACAGAGTCGCAGCGGTAGCCAGCAGTACCAGCAACAAAAAAGGCACCCCCACCAGCATTAGCTTGGCACCTAGGCTCCATTGTCTGGTGGCTTTCATCGTATAGAGCCGGTTATAAGCATGCGCGAAAAAGTCTCCTGTAACACTGGCAAGCCAATCTTCTTTGCGCTCAACAATAACAGATCAACGGCCTTGGCCCGATCAGAGGAGGAACGAAAGACACTGAAATCAAATACAGCCAAGCGTGAACATGAAGATGGAACTCTCAATTTCTGCAACGGGTACGTCAGAAACGCTCGTCTCACTCGGGTGCAGAGCAAGTCCATCTGTGAAATCTCAACCGCTGATACGCGTCACTCATGTATGTCGTAAGCTGGTCGAGAACGAGTTCTGCCGTCATCGAAATCCTCGCCACGCTGCTGATGGTCAAGCAAGTGGGCTAATGTCGGGACACATCTCAATGTGCTCAGACCTTCGTCGAGCCGATGCCAGCCAGCTATCGGGCGATGAATTGAGAAAACCGAACTACTGCATTGGGCACGATGCCGAATGCCACGAACGGCTCGTGAAGGGCAATGAATTGGGCAACCCGTAAGCCGACCGTCGTGACCGGCTCTTATGAGTCTTTTCCAGCCATCATTCCCCCAGCCACAACGCGAATTTGGGGTCAGAGCACGCGTCCGCTGCGCTACCGATGATCCGACCCCAAATTCGCTTGCAGAGCTCAGTCTACTCAAACGCACTGGGCAGACTAACCCGTCGCGCAAAGACTCCTAGGCTCGCCCCCAATACACTTGTGAGCACGATATCTGCCCCACGAACCGCGCTCATCCCGAATCACCCACCATGCCCACCCAAACCTTCACCAGCGGCCGCATCCGCAAGGCCGTATACGACATCACATCGCGCCAACTGGACCTGCATTGGGACAACAAAACCGTGCTGGCCTACAAGCAGGTGCCCGAAGAAGTGTTCCGGCGCCTGTGTGCCGCACCCTACCCGGCCACGTATTGGGAGGACCGCATTGCCGAGGAGTACCCCAAGGGCGCCCCCGCCAAGTCGGGTGATGCCAATGGGGCGGCCAAGTCACTGAGCGATTTGTTTGGCGGTGGCGACTGACGACCAGGTCTTGTGCTGCCTTGGCGGCAGCGATTTGCCTGCACAATGCCCGCTATGCCCAGAGTCTCTCAAATCCTGCCCGCCCTTGACACCAGCCAGGGTGCAATGCCACCGCCTGCCCCGTGGCAACACCAACTGCCCGTGCACCTGCTGCGCAATGTGCAGCGCCTGACCGCGCCCAACCCCGGCTTCATGACGGGGCCTGGTACCAATAGCTACCTGGTGGGTGACGCCAACACCGGCTACGCTGTCATCGACCCCGGCCCGGCGGATGCCGATCACCTGCAGCGCCTGTGGAGCGCCGCCATGCACCCGGATGGCAGTGGTGGCAATATCCAGATGATTGTGTGCACCCACTCACACGCCGACCACTCGCCCGGAGCCAAGCCACTGCAAGCCCTGTGCAAGCAATTGCCACCAATTCTGGGGCTTCCCTCTGCCCCCACGGCGCGGGCGAACAGCACCTTCGCGCCGGACAGAGCGCTACAAAATAGTGAGCTGCTTGCGCTTATTCCACGGGGTCTGGATGTCAATTTCGCATCAAACCATACGCTGCAAGTGATCCATACGCCCGGGCATGCCGCCAATCACGTCTGCCTGCTGCTGGTTGAGGACGGCGTGCTGTTTTCGGGCGACCATATCCTGAACGGCAGCACCACCGTCATAGACCCACCCGACGGCAACATGGCCGACTACCTGGATTCGCTGGACGTTTTGCTGGCGGCCTGCACCGAGCATGATGTGCACTACATACTTCCGGCCCACGGACATGTGCTGGGCGGCACAGTGGAGGTGGCTAGCGGCGTTGTTTCACACCTGAAAGCCCACCGCCTGAAACGCGAAGCCAAGATTGCCGCCGTGGTCGCGAGCAATCCGCTGGGCGCGGTGGACGACTGGCTGCCGCTGGCGTATGACGATGTAGACCCGCGTGTCTGGCCCGTGGCCAAGCGCTCGCTGCTGGCCCACCTGGAACGGTTGCAGAAGAAGTGCTGAATCCGCAGATTCAATGATCCTTGCATTTTGAGCGCTAGTCACTCAAAATGCAAGGATGAATTCCCCTGTCAATCAGCCAGTCCTGCACCGCCATCAGCTGGCCCAGGCACGGGATCGCCTGGACTACTACCCCGGCGTCGTGCTGCTCGGTCCACGCCAGGTTGGCAAGACCACCCTGGCGCGAACCCTGGCCGCGAACATCGACGGCTCCATTTTCCTGGATCTGGAGCGCGCATCGGACCAGGCACAACTCCAGGACCCCGAGCGATTTTTTGCCACCCACCGCAACCGACTGGTCGTGCTGGACGAGGTGCAGGCCATGCCCAACATCTTCGAAGCTTTGCGCCCCGAGATCGATGCGGATCGCCGACCCGGCCGTTTCTTCCTGTTGGGCTCGGCCTCCGGCAAACTACTCCGGCAGAGCGCGGAATCCCTCGCGGGGCGGGTGAGCTATCTGGAGCTGTCGCCGCTGCTGGCCCACGAGCTGCTGCCGCCCACCGCCACGGACACCCCACCCAGAGAAGACCCCGAGTCCTTGCTCGCGCTGCAGCGGCTCATGCTGCGCGGCGGTTTCCCCCTGAGCTATACGGCCAGTAGCGATGCGCGATCCCTGCAGTGGCGCCAGGACATGATCCAGACCTTCCTGATGCGCGACCTGCCCCAGTTGGGGGTCACCATCCCCGCCACCACACTGCACCGCGTATGGCGCATGCTGGCGCACAACCATGGACAGTTATTCAATGCGGCGCAGATCGGCCAGTCCCTGGGTGGCGTGGCGCACACGACCATTGGCCGCTACCTTGATTTGTTTGTCGATGCCATGATGCTGCGCCGGCTGCCGCCATTGCATGCCAACCTGGGCAAGCGGCTGGTGAAGTCGCCCAAGGTGTATGTGCGTGACAGCGGTCTGCTGCATGCCCTGCTGCAACTCGGCACCGTGCACGACCTGCAAGGCCACCCTGTGGCCGGAGCGAGCTGGGAGGGCATGGTGGTCGAGCATGTGGCGGCCTGTGCGCCGGCTGGCGCCGAGGTCACGTTCTACCGCACCGCCGCCGGCGCCGAGCTGGATGCCGTGGTATCCGTGGGCGAGCGGCATGTCGCCTTCGAAGCCAAATTTTCCAGCGCTCCCAAGCCCACCAAGGGCTTCTGGCAGGCCTGCCAGGACTTGGACGTGCAGCGCGCCTATGTGGTCGCGCCGGTGCGCGCGTCCTACCCCATCGCCGACAAGGTGTCGGTCATTGCGCTACAAGACATCGCCTCGGTTTTTGCCACACCCACCTGACATCGCACTACAGTACCCCCCATGACCAAAGCTCACCCCACCACCGGCACCTTGCGCCTGGCACCCAAGCCCCCTAAAACCGTGCCTGTAGCGCAGCCGGCTGCACGGCCAGCGGTAGCAGCCACGCCCGCTCCTGGCAAACGCCCCAACGCCAAGCCGCGCCAGCGCCCCGTGACGGCGCTGCGCACCAAGCCACCCGCCGCGCTCCAGAGCGCCGAACAGCAAGCACCGCAGCAAACCGTCACGGGCGATCGACTGGCCAAACGCGTGGCCGCGATGGTGCCCTGCTCGCGCAGTGAAGCGGAGCAATACATTGAAGGCGGCTGGGTCAAGGTCAACGACCAGGTCGTCGAGGAGCCGCAGTTCCGCATCCAGAACCAGACGATCACCATCGACCCCGACGCCAGTCTGCTCGAACTCAACAGCATCACGATCCTGCTGCACAAGCCAGCCGACTGGGTCGACGGCACCGAGGAGTCGCTGTCCAAGCTCAACCGGGCCACGCGCCGCGCACCGTTTGACGATGCCCGCACGCTGCTGGTCGCGGCCAAACACATGGCCAAGGACCCGTCAGGCATCCGCATGCTGCAGCGCCATTTCAAGGCCCTCACCGCCGCCGTGCCGCTGGAAAACGCGGCCAGCGGCCTGATCGTGTTCACGCAGGACTGGCGCGTGGAGCGCAAGCTGACCGAGGACATGGGCTCGATGGAGCACGAGATCATTGTGGATGTGCAGGGCGAGGTCGCACCTCAGGCGCTGCACTTGCTGAACCGCACGCTGGATTCGGACGAGAACTTGCCACATGCCAAGGTCAGCATCAACAGCAACACCCCCGAGCGCAGCAAGCTGCGTTTTGCGATCAAGGGCGCACACCGCGGCCTGATTGCCTACCTGTGCGAGCGGGCCAAGCTGGAAATTCTGGACATGCGCCGCATCCGGCTGGGCCGCGTCGCAGTAAGCGACCTGCCGGTGGGGCAGTGGCGCTATCTGGCGCCACACGAGAAGTTTTAGCTGGAAATGTAGTGTTCGAGCTGGCTGATGGTCAGCTCATGGTCGGCAATGATGTCGTTCATGATGTCGCGAATCGAGATCATGCCCAGCACCTTGTCGCCGTCCACCACCGGCAAGTGACGGATGCCTTTTTGGCTCATCAGCGCCAGGCAGTCGCGCGTTCTGACGGTGGGGGCCACCGAGATGACGTTGGCAGTCATGATCTCACTGACCTTGGTGTCTTTGGACGACTTGCCAGCCAGCGCGATCTTGCGGGTGTAGTCCCGCTCCGAGAACACGCCCACCAGTTTTCCGCCATCCTGCACCATCAGGGCACCGACGTTGTGGCTAGCGAGTGTCTGCAAGGCGTCAAACACGCTGGCATCCGGGCTCAGGCTCCAATTGTCGGGAGCGCGTTTCTTCAACAATTCAACTATGGGTCGCATGGTGCCTCCTGCAATAAACCTACGAGAGACCAACCATACAACAAAAATGGTCAAAAAAAGTGTGAAGCCCACCGATAAGCCGGATTCTGTGCACGGAAGTTGCCCTCCGCGTGACCACCATTACTCTGGGCCGCTGGTCACCCAACGGCTCGATGCTACCTACCCGCCAACTCCGGGGGCCCCGTCAACGTTGGCCTACTTGGTATTGCTGCGCGTAGAGATTGCCCGTTTCACCCGCACTGAAGCGGCTCGTCTCTGTTGCTCTGATCCTCACCTTATGCCCCACCCTTGCGGGCGAAGTTTTCAGTGGACAGCCGTTAGCTGCTACGCTGCCCTATGCAGTCCGGACGTTCCTCCAGTGCTCTGTTTCCAGAATTGCACCAGCGGTGGTCTGGCAGGCTTCACACCCTGATTATGATTCACATCCCCCACTACCGGAGCCGACCATGAAAGCCGACAACATCCTGCAAACCATTGGCAACACGCCGCACGTGCGCATCAACCGCCTGTTCGGCAGCACCCACAACGTGTGGATCAAGTCCGAGCGCAGCAACCCCGGCGGCTCGATCAAGGACCGAATCGCGCTGGCTATGGTGGAAGATGCCGAAAAAAACGGCGCCCTGAAGCCCGGCGCCACCATCATCGAACCCACCTCGGGCAATACGGGCGTGGGCCTGGCCATGGTGGCCGCCGTCAAAGGCTACAAGCTGATTCTGGTCATGCCCGACAGTATGTCCATCGAACGCCGCCGCCTGATGCTGGCCTACGGCGCCAGCTTTGATTTGACACCGCGCGAAAAGGGCATGAAAGGCGCCATCGCCCGTGCACAGGAACTGGCCGCCACCACACCCGGCGCCTGGGTTCCGCAGCAGTTTGAAAACCCGGCCAACATCGATGCCCATGTGCGCACCACGGCCCAGGAAATTCTGGCTGACTTCCCGGATGGCATCGATGCATTGATCACCGGCGTGGGCACGGGCGGGCACATCAGCGGCGTGGCGCAAGTCCTGAAGGCCAGGTTCCCCAAGCTCAAGGTATTCGCCGTGGAACCCACAGCCTCTCCGGTCATCTCGGGCGGTGCGCCCGCGCCCCACCCCATCCAGGGTATTGGTGCTGGCTTTATCCCCTCCAACCTGAAAACCGAATTGCTGGACGGCGTGATTCAGGTCGACGCTGAACCGGCGCGTGAATACGCCCGTCGCTGCGCCGCCGAAGAAGGCATTCTGGTTGGCATCTCCAGTGGGGCGACGCTGGCCGCGATCGCCCAGAAACTGACCGATTTGCCAGCCGGATCTACGGTACTGGGCTTCAACTACGACACGGGTGAACGCTATCTTTCGATTGAGGGGTTCCTGCCCGTCTGATTGCCTAAAAAGTCCCAGACATCGCCGCGCCACGTACTTCGGGTGTGCATCGCTCAAGGGCATAGCGCAGCATGGTGCGTGGCATCTGCTGCTGATGCCGGCGCAGAAAATCTTCCAAGACGCCTGCGTCACGTTTTCCCACCTCACGCAGCATCCAGCCGCAGGCTTTGTGCATCAGGTCTTCAGAATCGCCCAACAGCAACTCGCAAAGCGCCAGCGTGTCACCAAAGTCATTGTTGCGGATGAACGCAAATGTAGCCAGCACAGCAATGCGCCGGTCCCACAAAACGGTGGACTTGGCCAATTCCCTCAATACAGAGCGGTCTTTGTCGATGAGGTAGTTGCCAACAATACTGGGGGCTGAGCTATCGACCAGATTCCAGTTGTTCACGCGGGACCGGTTGGCCAGGTACAGGTCGTAAATTTTCCGTCGGGTTGAAACATGTGCCATTTTGGTTTGCGTCACCAGAATCAAAAGCGCCAACAGGCGGGACTCGTTATAGGGTGATTGCAGCAACTTCCGACATTCGCCTAGCGGGAGCGCTGCAAACTGCTTTGCGAGCGTGCGAACTGCCGGCACTGTCAATCCCAAGAATCGGTCGCCTTCGCCATATTGCCCGGGTCCGGCCTTAAAGAAGCGGTTGAAAAACCTGGCCTTCTCAGGATCGCGCAAGGCAAGCAATGCCGTCTGCGCAGCGGACGCAGACAGACTGATCCTTTCGATGCTTGGTGTTACGGATGTCATAGCGAATGGCCAAATTCGTGGCGCTGAACCAATGGTAGGGGATTTATGATGGCGCCTTGCTTGATAACCACGAGCCCGACCGACCATGATCCGCATCACCGAACTCAAACTCCCGCTCTCCGCAGTCCCGGTGGAGGCCCGCCGCGCCGCCGATGCACCCACCGAAACCGATGCTGATCGGGCCCCTGCGCCCCACCCGACGGATGCGCTAACGGCCATGGCTGCCAGGGCGCTGGGCATCACGCTCGCCGAGATCGCCACGCTACAGGTCTTCAAGCGCAGCTTCGACGCCCGCAAGGCCGAGCTGCTGGTGGTCTACATCGTGGACTTTGCCTTGACCCAACCGGACCGGGAAGCCTCTCTGCTGCAGCGGTTCGAGAAGCACCCGCACATCGGCCCCACGCCCGACATGGCCTACCACCTGGTGGGTCGCGCGCCCGACAACCTCACGGACCGCCCGGTCGTCGTGGGATTTGGCCCCTGCGGCATGTTCGCCGCGCTCGTGCTGGCGCAAATGGGCTTCAAGCCCATCGTGCTGGAGCGCGGCACCACGGTGCGCCAGAGAACCCAGGATACCTGGGGCCTCTGGCGCAAGAACACGCTCAAGCCCGAAAGCAATGTGCAGTTTGGCGAGGGCGGCGCGGGCACGTTTTCCGACGGCAAGCTTTACAGCCAGATCAAGGACCCGCGCTTTCTGGGCCGCAAGGTGATGGACGAGTTTGTCAACGCTGGCGCACCGCCCGAGATCCTGTTTGAGGCGCACCCCCACATCGGCACTTTCAAGCTGGTCAAGGTGGTGGAGAGCATCCGCGAGCAGATCATCGCCCTGGGCGGCGAGGTCCGGTTCGAGCAGCGCGTCGTCGACGTGCTATTAAAAAAAGAGCTGGTTACGCACTGTTTACGGGGGCTTGCGGTACAAAATGCCCATGATGGCAGCATTTACGAGCTGCCCGCAAGCCACGTGGTGATGGCGTTGGGCCATAGCGCCCGTGACACCTTTGCCATGCTGTATCAGCGGGGCGTGGCCATGCAGGCCAAGCCGTTTTCGGTGGGTTTTCGCATCGAGCACCCGCAAGGCGTCATCGACGCCGCGCGCTGGGGTCGCCACGCCGGCCACCCCATGCTGGGCGCGGCCGACTACAAGCTGGTGCACCATGCGGCCAATGGACGCTCCGTGTACAGCTTTTGCATGTGCCCCGGCGGCACGGTGGTAGCCGCCACGTCGGAGCCGGGCCGGGTCGTGACCAATGGCATGAGCCAGTATTCGCGCAACGAGCGCAACGCCAATGCCGGCATCGTGGTGGGCATTGACCCGCAAGACTTCCCGCGCGACGAGGCCAGCTTTGTGCAGGCCTTTGGCCCGGTGGACGGAGCGCGTTATGCGCAGGAGGCCGCCGCGCTGGCTGCAGCCCACCCGGCTGGCAGCACAGCTGCCACGCATCCGCTGGCCGGTATTGCGTTGCAGCGCACGCTGGAGTCACGCGCCTATGCGCTGGGCGGCAGCAGCTACGAGGCACCCGGACAACTGGTGGGGGACTTTATCGCCGCACGGCCGTCCGCCGCCTTGGGTGCCGTGCAGCCGTCCTACAAGCCCGGCGTCAAACTGGGTGACTTGGCGCCCAGTTTGCCGGACTACGCGATAGAAGCGATCCGCGAAGCGCTGCCGGTCTTCGGCAAGAAGATCAAGGGCTTTGACATGGCAGACGCCGTGCTGACCGGGGTAGAAACCCGCACCTCGTCACCACTGAAAATTCCGCGCGGCGACAACTTGCAGAGTACCAACGTGGTCGGCCTGTACCCGGCCGGCGAAGGCGCCAGCTACGCCGGGGGCATTTTGTCCGCCGCAGTGGATGGCATCAAGGTCGCAGAAGCCCTGGCGCTGAGCATTCTGGGCTGACGCCACGGCTCCCTGTGGCGGCGCCTCCAGCTGCCATCCAAGTTGGCAGCTGTCCGACCAATCTGCAAACGCAGTAACCACCCGGTGCAAATGCCCGCTCCATGGCGCCTGGCGTTTGGCTGGGTCTGCGCACAGTGACCACCGATATCGCTCTAGGTGTTTACGCCAATGCACCATTTTGTGGCACACAACTTGTGTATTTCGGTGCACTCGAACAACACGTGGCGGAACCATTGCCATCGGTTGTGAGCCAAAAAAATGAGGAGAACTTGATGAGCGTTCGTGAGTTTGATATCGCCGACGAAGCCGGCCACGACTTTTCTGAAATAGAAAAACGTCTGGGTGTATCCCGTCGAACCTTCCTGAACTTCTGCACCGGCGTAGCGGCTTCATTTGGACTGGGAACGAAGTCTGCCCTGGCGATGGCCGAAGCCATTGCCAACCCGGGAAGAATCCCGGTGATCTGGTTGCATGGCCAGGAGTGCACGGGGCCCACCGAGTCCCTGCTGCGCTCCGAACAGCCCAGTTTCGAACATTTGATTCTGGATCTTATTTCGCTGGATTACCACCAGACGCTGGACGCCGGCGCCGGACACCGGGTGGAAGATATCAAACGGGAGACGATGAAAAAATACAAGGGCAAGTATTTGCTAGTCATCGAAGGAGCCATCCCGACGGGGCAAAACGGCATTTTCTGCAAGATCGGTGGGCAGACCATGATGGACGCTACCAAAGAGGCGGCCGAAGGGGCCGCTGCCATTGTGGCCTTTGGTTCTTGTGCCAGTTGGGGTGGCGTGCAATCGGCTTCACCCAACCCCACTGGCGCTACCGGTGCCCCACAATTCCTCAAGGACAAGACCGTCGTCACCATCCCGGGCTGCCCGCCCAACCCGGCCAACTTCCTGGGTACGGTGCTGTACTTCGTCACCTACGGCAAGTTGCCACCCATCGACGAGAAGGGTCGTCCAAAATGGGCCTATGGGCGCCTGATTCACGAGAACTGCTACCGTCGGCCGCACTTTGATGC
>CAJAVE010000190.1 GCA_903945325.1 uncultured beta proteobacterium
CGGGGTTTTCACCTGCGGGCCAGTAGTAGGTTTGGCCGTCGACGCTGGCGTTGGCCAGGCGATTCTTGGCGCGCGCCAGGGCGTCGCGTCGCAGATGGGCCCATTGCGGTGCACCGCCACGCAGGTGGCTGATCAACTCGCCCAAACTGCGCTCCGGTAGCGGTGCGTATTTGTTCACGATCACATCGACCAGGGCGTCCAGTGCATGCTGCGGGTCGTCAGGCAGCGCTGTAGTGTCGGGCACGATGCGCTCTGCATAAGTGCGCACGCCGCTGGCGCGACCGGCAATGCGCAACAGACCCCGGTAGTGCATGTCATCCAGCAACTGCGTGCTGGCATTGCTGGAGCCGCCAAACCAGTTGCGCGACTTACCGTGGGCAAAGTGTGCGTCCACCGCGCGCGGGTGCACCACGCCGTGCGCCTGCACAAAGGCCAGCACCGCATCCATCTGCTTGCGCCGCGCGACAGTGAGCGCGGTGCGCGGCGTGCGCGGGTGCATCAGCGCCTGCGTGGCACGCGGCAGAAAGCCGTAGTTGACGAAGAAGTCTTCTTCTATGTCCAGCGTGGCAAAGCGCCGCTCCAGGTCGCCCGCCCGGTAGCCCTTGACGCGGTGGCGCAGCGTCAGGTCTTGCGCGCGCGCCGGGGCGCGAATCGGGTCGGCCTGCACAAAGCCCAGTCTGGCGATGGCCTTGGGCAAGGTGGTGGGCGCAAACAGGGTGCGTGCGACGGCGTAGCGGCGCAGGGTGTCCAGGGTGATGGGCACCGTTATTTGGCGGGTCGGTGCAGCGCGCAGATCTTGTTGCCGTCGGGGTCGCGCAGGTAGGCCAGGTACAGCTTGCCCACCGAGCCATCGCGCCAGCCGGGCGGGTCTTCGCAGGTGGTGCCGCCGCTGGCAACCCCCATCGCATGGAATGCGTCCGCCTGCTCGGGCGACTGCATGGCAAAGCCGATGGTGCTGCCGTTGCCGTGCGTGGCCGGCTCACCGTTGATGGGTGTGGTGATGCCGAACAACCCGGTGGGGCTGCGGTAAAAGTAGCGGGCGGCAACACCGTTGTGGTTGTACACACCGGGTTTGATATCCACCGTGCCGAGCAGGGCGTCGTAAAACTTCCTGGAAGCCTCGATGTCGTTAACGCCAAGTATCACGTGACTGAACATAACTTTCTCCGTTGGCGCCCGGTAGCGGGCAGGGTTAGGGGCAAAGGGAAACCAGGCGGATGGTACGCCACAGCACGGGCCAACCTCAATACGGCTTGAACCAAAGCGGCAGCGGTGTGAGAATCTCTGGCATGTCCGAAGCTGAAGAACTTGCCGTACTGCTGACCCGGCGCCGCCGCTTCGACGCCGATGTGGCCACGATCGACGCCGAAATATTTGCCCGCTTTGGCCGTACGCTGGCCGTGATGTTCACCGACCTGGTGGGCTTCTCGCGCGTGGTCGAGGCCTTTGGCATCGTGCATTTCCTGCAGTTGATTCACGAGTCCGAAACCCTGTTCCAGCCTCTGATTGCCATGCACGGCGGTCACAGTCTCAAGCACGAAGGCGACTCGCTGCTGGTGGTGTTCGACGAGCCGGAACAGGCCCTGGCTTGCTCCCGCGCCATGGTGCGGGCCACGCAAGCGGCCAACATTCCAGAGCGCGCGCCCGAAGACCGTATCGAAGTCTGTACGGGCCTGGGCTATGGGATGGTGCTGCGCATTGATGACGACGAAGTCTGGGGCGCTGAGGTGAACGCAGCGTCCAAGCTGGGGGAAGAGGTGGCCAAGGGCGGGGAGATTTGGGTGACCGACGCCTTCCGTGACGCTGTGCCAGAACTGCCATGTGCGGAATCTGGCGCCCTGTTTGGAAAGCGCACCGGGTACCGCATCGCAGCCCAATAGCAGTGGTTCGGGTGTCGATGTGGCCGGGTTCTTTGGGCCACGCCAGGTGGGTAAAACACGCTGGCCCGCACCCTTGCAAAAGACTGGCTCGGCAGCGCTGGACCTCATGCGCCAAAGCAGCGAAACACTGGCCGGGCGTGTGGCATATATCGACATGAACCCACTCTCCGTCGGTGAAGCCGCAGCAGCCGGCATTGCCGACAACACACTCTGGCTGCGCGGTGGTTTCCCGGACAGCCTGCTGGAGTTGGAAACACTGAACGACTTGCTGGGTCACCCCGTGTGCGGCCTGAGTTTTGAAGGCCATTGCATCGAAAACCTGGTGCAGGCCGCAGGCCAGCGCCGCGTACCCTACTTTTACCGCACCCAGGTGGGTGCAGAAATCGATCTGGTACTGGAAAGAGGTGGCAAGCCAGAAATAGCGATTGAGGTGAAGCGCTCCATGGCGCCCAGCCCTGAAAAAGGCTTCGCCATTGCCTGCGACGACTTGCAGATCAGCCAGCGCTACGTCGTCTACCCTGGGCAGGAGCGTATCCCCTTGCGCCATGGGGCACTGGCCATGGGCCTGCAGGAGCTGGTATCCGTCCTGGCACAGGATTAGCGCCAAACTGGCAATCAACGCCCATGGACCTCTTTGACGACCTGCCGCCCCCCAGCGAGGCAGAGCACGCCCAAATCGCACCCGGTGCCGTGCTGCTGCGCGGCTTTGCGCGCGCGGGCGACGCGGCCCTGCTGCAGGCGGTGGAAGCGGTTATTGCCCAGGCACCGCTGCGCCACATGCAAACCCCGGGTGGCTACACCATGTCGGTGGCCACCACCAGTTGCGGGCAACTGGGCTGGGTGTCTGACCCGCATGGCTACCGCTATGCTGCGCGTGACCCGCACAGCGGCCAGCCCTGGCCCACCATGCCGGCCTGCTTCCTGGGGCTGGCACAACGTGCCGCAGCGCAGGCCGGCTATACGGACTTTGCGCCCGATGCCTGCCTGATCAACCAGTACGCGCCCGGTGCCAAGCTCTCGCTGCACCAGGACAAGGACGAGCGCGACCTGCGCGCGCCCATCGTGTCGCTGTCACTCGGCCTGCCCGCGGTGTTTCTGTTTGGCTCAACCAGGCGCAAAGACCCTGCCCAGCGGCTGAGGCTGGTGCATGGCGACGTGGTGGTGTGGGGCGGGCCGTCGCGCCTGGCGTACCACGCTGTGATGCCACTGGCGGAAGGGGAGCACAAGCTGCTGGGGAGAAGGCGGATCAACCTGACGTTTCGGCGGGCGGGCTGATGTTTAAGTGCCAAATGTGATTCCAGGCCCCGTGGACATTGCGTAAGCAGCTATGAAGTTGAGAGCATTGATCCGTAGCTTAAGCCACCAAGCCGTCCCACACCAGCTTCAGCCCGGTCAAGAACATGCCCGCATACAGGAAGCGGTAGAACAGCGCCTGGCTGATGCGCCGCGCCCAGTGCACGCCAATCCACACCCCAATCGGCGCCAGGGGCAGCAGCACCAGCGATGTGGTCATGTTGCGCAGGTCCAGCAGGCCCAGCCAGGCATAGGGAATCCACTTGCACAGGTTCACCACAAAGAAGAAAAACGCCATCGTGGCGGTGAACTTGACGGGCGACAGCCTGAGCGGGATGACGTACGCGCTGATGGGCGGCCCACCCGCGTGCGCCACAAAGCTGGTGAAGCCCGACAGCGTGGTCAGCACCGCGCCCAGCCACCGGGGCGGCAAGGGGCTGTTGGGCTTGGGCGGAAACACCAGGCGCTGGGCCAAAAACAGCAAGGTGAACACGCCCACGATGGCCGCCACCGTGTGCGCGTTGAGCAGCTTGAACAGCAGTGCCCCCACGATGATGCCCAGCACCCCGAACGGAAGAATGAAGCGCAGCAGATCGCGGTCAAAGTCCTTGCGAAAAGCGGCCATGCCCAGCACGTCCATCAACAGCAGCACCGGCATCAGGATGGCCGCGGCCTGCGGCACCGTCACGGCCAGCGCCATCATGGGCACGGCCAATGAGCCAAAGCCCGCGCCGAAGCCGCTCTTGCTGATGCCCAGCAAGAGGACGGCGGGGATGGTGACGGCGTAGAAATAGGGGTCGCTGATCAAGGCTTTGCACCCTCTGTGGCATGGCTCAACATTGTGGATTTCTTCGTGGCTTTCGTAGCCACTACCCCATGGGCGTGCACAACTCCACCAGAAAGCCATTGATGTCCGCCACATAGGCAATCGTCTGGCCCCAGGGCATCACCTCTGCTGGACGCATGGGCTTGGCACCGGCGGCAATGGCCCGCTCCAGCGCCTGGGGCACATCAGGGGTGCACAGCGCAATTTCAAAGCTGGGTGCGTGCGCATTGGCCGCCTGCGGGTTCTTGCCCAGTTGCTGCATCAGGTGGTGGGCTGAAAACGCCAGCGCGGTGCTGCCGGTCTCCAATTCGCCGTAGTCGCCGCCCTCATGCAGAAACCGGGTCGTCAGCCCAAAGGCTGCTGCGTAGAACTTGAGCGTGGCGGGTACGTCTGGTACGTAGAGGATGGTGTAGCCAAATTGCATGGGAGTAAGCTTTGGTGTGGGGTTGGTGAGGCAAAGGCAAAGACGGAGTATGGGACATCTGTCAGTCAAATAGGGCTGCGGTGCGGGCGCAACGGGAGTATGGGTGTAAGCGTGTACACGGGTTTTTAGCACCTGAAATACGCCGAATAAAACATTCTAAGTTGTTGAATTAAATAGATTTACGGTGTTAATTCAATAAGTGTATTAACATACCGAAATGTTAGAAACCAGCGCCACCATCGCACGCCAGTACATTGATGCCGTTTCCACCTTTGAAGCTTTGGAAGAAGCCCAAGAGGAAGCCGCCCAGGTGCGCGGCGGCATGTACTGGCATGCAGGCCCCACGTCTGCGCCCGACGCCAAATACCTGGTGCGAACCACCCCCGCCGGGGCTGAAACCAGCCTGGGTCCGCGCACACCAGAAAACGTGGCGATTTATGAGCGCTTCACCCAGCGCAAGTTTGAGAGTGCGGAGCGCGTGTCTGGCCTCAAAGCCGCGCTGGAGCAACACCAACGCTTGAACCGCGCCCTGCGCGTGGGCCGGGTGGACCCATTGGTGGTGGCGCTGCTGGGCCGCTTGGCCAGCACCCAACTAAGCCCGCACTTTCGCGTAGTCGGTACCCATGCGCTTTACGCATTTGAAGCCACCGCTGGGGTGCGCCTGGACTCGGATACGCTGGCCACCCGTGACATGGACCTGCTGTGGGACACCCGAAAGCGCATCCTCTTTTCCACCCAGCTTGCCAAGGTAGACAGCTCCATGCTGGGCGTGCTGAAGAAGGTAGACAACACATTCCGCATCCGCAAGAGCCAAAAGTACACCGCCGTCAACAAAGATGGCTTTGAGGTGGACATCATCCGCCGCGAGCGCACGGGCGACGACCCACACCCGATCAAGCTCAGTGATGAGGATGAAGACTTTTGGGTGGTGCAGGCGCGCCGCGCCAACGTGTTGCTGGACTCGCCCGGCTTTTCCGCCGTCATCGTGGCCACCAACGGCACCATGGCGCGCATGAACACGGTGCACCCCGCCACCTTTGTCGCGTTCAAACGCTGGATGGCCCATCAGCCCGACCGCGAAGCCCTCAAGCGCCGCCGGGATGTGCTGCAGGCGGATGCAGTGCAGGAGCTGCTGGATCAGTATTTGCCGCAGGTTTGAGTGTTAAATCGGGCTGCAGCCCCCGTGGAATATGCGCAAGCAGCTATAAAAATCGCAGCAACTACACCTTGGGTTGGCGTGCGGTAGAAGCAACGCCTTGCCACGCCTTTGTGGTTGCAGATGCCGGGCTTGATGCCCAGGGTGTCCAAAAGGCCAGCGCAGGCTCAGCCATCAACACGCTTCTTGGCGGTAATGAAATACAGCAGCGGCCCGAACGAACCCACCACCAGGCTGAACACAGCCCAAGGCACAAACGGGCGGCCGTTGGCTTGTGCATCGCGCCGGATAAAGACCAGCAGCAAACACATGGTGATCACCAGGTCTGCAAATATCTGCCAGCTGGCCGGGTCGCGTGTGTAAAACGACAGCCACGCGAACAGCCCGCCGTAGTGCACCAGCGTGTACCCGCTCAGGGCACCAAAAACAATCAATACGGTGATCAACAAAGCCTTGTTCATGAGAGTTCCTTGTGTGTAGTGGTGTCGGTCAACAAACGGCTGACCACACAAGTGTGCGCAGGGGAAAGCGTGCGCGCAATTACCTTGCAGGTAATTGCCAATGCGCGGCGCTGTGATTCAATAACCCCATGGAAACCAGCACCACCACCCTGCCACAGAGCCTGCAAACCACCCTGCAAACAGCGCGCAAGTCCAAGCGCCTGAGCCAGCTGGAGCTGGCCCTGCGCATGGGCGTGAGCCAGCGGCATGTGAGCTTTGTGGAAAGCGGCCGCGCCCAGCCCAGCCGCGAGCTGTTGCTGAGCTGGCTGCACGAACTGCAAGCCCCGCTGGCGCTGCGCAACGTGGCACTGCAGCAGGCCGGCTTCGCCCCCGTCTACCGCGGCAGCGAACTGGCCGACGCCGTGCTTGCCCCGGTGCGCGACGCCCTGGGCCAGCTGCTGCAGGCGCACGACCCCATGCCCGCCATGGTGATGGATGCCGCGTGGAACGTGCTGCAAATGAACCGCGGCGCACAGTGGCTGGCCACCACCCTCATGCCCTGGGTGGCCGATTTGCCACCCGGCCAGCCCATCAACATGATCGACGCCATGCTGCACCCCGAGGGCATGACCCGGCACATCACCAACCTGGAAGAAGTGGCCCCCGCCCTGCTGGCCCACATGCGCGATGACGCCAGCGTGGTCCCCGAAATCCTGCCCCGCGTCGAGCAGCTGGCGCAGCAGATGCAGCAGCGCCTGGGCAAACGGGTGCTCGCGTCCTGGCCGCGCCAAATGGCACCGGTGCTCACCACCCGTTTTGCCACCCTATACGGCCAGCTGGCCTTCTTCAGCCTGTTCTCGACCTTCGGCACACCGCAAGACATCACACTGGCATCACTGCGTGTGGAGCATGTGTTTCCTGC
>CAJAVE010000191.1 GCA_903945325.1 uncultured beta proteobacterium
CCATGGTGATCACCTTTTTGCTCCTGCCCAAAAAACGGGCAGAGCCAGTAAAACACCTGGGTCAGTTTTGGATCGGCACTATGCCCTCAAGTGGGTCAGTTTTCGGTCGGCGGCAACATCCAGCCGTCTGATTTGATAACATTAGACCTCGTCGTTAGGCAGAGATCCATTCTCTGCACATGAATCCTGGCTAGATTTAGGGTCCTGACAAGCTCTCCGGGCATCCCCGGAAATTTGTTTTAAGGAACCTTCATGGTGCACGTTAACGATACCCCCGACTCGGAAGCAAGCTCTCCCGCCGTTCAACAAAACCGATTCTCTGCAATATCTCCCGCCCAACTCTGGGCCGATATTGCGGCTTCAACAAGCTCCCAGAGCACACCCAAGCCAAGCGCGGCGGACGGAGTTGTTGCGCAACCAGCATCCCCCGATCACGCGCTGATTCAGGACACCAACAGTCTCGCGGTGAGCAACCAGTTAGTGATCCCACCATCCACCGAGCCCCAGTTGGTTGCTCCTTCAAAAGCAAACCCCGCGCAGACAGACGAAGAAATCATCGAATGGCTCGCAACCTTGTCGGCCATGGATTACGACCGCAAACTTCGTGAGATGGCCAAGCAGATGGGCGTCAAGATCAAGACGCTGGACACTCAGGTCAAGGCAGTGCGCATTACCGACGAGACGGAAGATGTGTTGCCATTTCCCGAAGTAGAACCCTGGCCCGAACCAGTCGATCCGGCTCACTTGCTGGATTTGCTGGTGACAGTCCTGCTGCGCTTTCTGGTCATGACCATGGAGCAGGCCATTGGCGTGGCGTTGTGGATCGCGTTTACTTGGTTCATCCATGATGTGGAGGTGGCCGTGCTGTTGATCATCACCGCGCCAGAGCGATCGTGTGGCAAATCCCAGCTGCTGACCATCGTCGGATATCTGGTTGCGCGTCCGCTCTCAGCCGCCAATTCGTCGCCGTCCTTCTTGTTTAGATCAATTTCAAAGTGGCGACCTACTGTACTGATCGACGAGGCCGACACCTTCTTTGCCGACAAGGACGAACTCAAGGGCATGATCAACGCCGGTCACACCCGTGCCAATGCCTTCGTAGGACGCACGGTTGCGCAAGGCGATGGCCACGTCCCCGTTCTGTTTGATGTGTGGTCCGCCAAAGCACTGGCAGGCATTGATCTGGAGAAAGTGCTTTCCGATGCAACGCTCAGTCGCGGGATGATCCTTCGGTTGCGCCGCAAGTTGGCCGGCGAACAGGTGGAACGCTTGCGCCATACCCCCAAGCAACTGTTCGCAGAATTGGCCTCCAAGCTGGCCCGCTTCGCGGAAGACCATTCGGAGCAAGTGCGCGATGCCCGTCCTGTGCTACCTGATGCTTTGAGCGACCGTGACCAAGACAATTGGGAGCCGCTGCTGGCCATCGCGCAGTGTGCAGGCCCTGAATGGTTTGCAAAGGCAACCAACGCGGCAATCACACTGTCCAACACCGATGACGCGTCTGCCAGCGCAGGCAATGAGCTGCTGGCCGATATTCAGCAGGTGTTTGCAGACTTGAACGTTGAAAAGGTCAGAACGGTTGACCTCATTGCGGCCCTGATCAGCGACGATGAGAAGGGCTGGTCCACCCACAACCACGGCAAGCCGATTAACCCCCGCCAGTTAGCCAAGCTGCTGGTTGCATACGGCATACGCCCCAAGACCGTTCGGCACGGCACTGAAACGCCCAAGGGTTATGAGCGCGCCCAGTTTGATGATGCCTTCGCACGCTACCTCGACCCCCAAAAGTTGCCGCAACAGCGAAACGCTCCAGCGCCCGTTTCGGACGACGATATCTACTAAGGCCTGCATTCCAGACCCGGACCCAACGCTATTACGCCGGGGCCAGGTCAGGCACACCGCCGGAGTGCATCAGGGACGTCAGCAACAAGAATTTCCAAAAATATGCAAATAGCGCTTGACAGTGAATTTCACCACAAATTACAATTGCCGAATGGGCGTCGGCAAGGCGTCCTGAGAGTGAGGCGACAACCATTGCCTTGCACATCAGTCGGTACATCCTGGCTTCTCTTTTTTTCTTGGTCATTGGCGGAAACGCTGGTGGTCCTTTAAACGGAAGGAGGTGAATTGACTGAATATCCCCGGGCATCGCGTCAACCACAGATGTTGGCGTAACCCAAAACACAGGTAGTTTCTAAAACGGATTGTCCGAATACAACAGGACTGTCTGCGGCTGGATCACCTGCGCAAATCGAGCCCATTCATAGCGGCTTCACAACGCTGGTTCCGCGATTTATCTATTGCGCCAGCACAACTAGTTTCCAGCACGAATAGCCTGGACGACGCAGCCACCAAACAGCGAGGCTAGGAGCAAACGTTTGCTCCGACTTTCCTAACTTCAATTTTTATAAAGGGGCATAACAATGTCCAAGATTTTTCCAACCACCTTCGTCAACGAAGGCTCCATTGCCGCTGTCATTAACGTGGCGCCTGAATTTGCAGGTACCGTCCCACCGCCGAAGGGACTTGGGTTCACCCTCGTTCGAGGCACGCTGGTTTCTCATAGCTTCCGCGATGAAGTTGAATCCCAACTGCAATACGAGCGCCTAAATTGCTGGGAGGTAACAACTGTCAATAGCCTGTTTACTCAGCATTTCCTGGACTCGCTTACCGCAGTTCAGCAGGACGTTCTCGGCGACGTTGTGATGCTGCTGATTGAAAAGGGCAGCGTCCCTATTACTCTGGTCATCAACAGCAAGGAGGCTGTCTAAACCAGCAGGCGTCCGCCATCCAAGTCTGAAAAGCGCGTCGGTCACTGCGGTGGCCAACGTGAACCGGGCATGAATGGCGGCGTTCGCGGTAGCAGAACCACTATGACTATCACACTCGATATTGAACAGATGACGTTCGACAAAAGTGTCTGGAAGGACACCCCCTGCGAAGGCAAAAGACTCGACGGTCATTGGATCTTCAAGTCACTCTTCATCGCGTGCCGCAAGCGATTCCAGGCAAGCCTTGAGACGGTTGACTTGTCCAAGAAGCAGACCGCTCAAAGCCTGTTCAACCACACCAACTGGAAGAACATGAAGTTTGGCACGCGCATCGCCATTGGGCGCATTCTGCGCTTCTTCGTCAAAAAGGGCTGGCTTCCGCTGCAGGTCATCAATCCGAAGGCAACTGGTACCAAGTGCTACGCGCTAGCAGTGCAGATGACCAAACAGGGGGTGGCGGGGCAGGCTGATTTGCTGCTCGATGCCAAACCTTAAATATGAAACCGGGACCGCGTCACGGGTGTGACGCGGCTCAAAAACGATTTCCATGAAAGACTTAAGAATGCCTTTGAATAAGAAAACCTGCGCTTTGTTGCGCAACATGCGTCACCCCGCACCCTCCAGCAAAATTCAGCTGTTCTTCGTGACCGGCAATGACTACCAACTGCCTGCGGCTCTTACCGGTCTGATCAAGCAGCGTGTGGCACAGGTGACCCCGTTCCTGATGGATGACCGTCAATACACCCCAATGCAGCTGCTGGGGTCTGATCTTTGGTCGGCGCTGAACGCCGCAGAGACCCGCATGGTCGAACTGGCCATCAACGAAATGGCTCAGCGTGGCGAGATTGCCCTAGCTGCGGCTGGTCGCAGTTCCAACGGCGCTGCCAACTTCGTGCTGGTGACTCGCTAAATCCAATCAACCCTTATCTCAAGCAAAAATCATGACAAAGAAATCTAAAAAAGCCGCTGCACCAACCGGAAAAACGCTGGTGGCTACGAAGTCGAACGGAGCCACATCAAGACTACTTGTTAAGGAAGCCAAAGGCGTGACTTATGGCCCGTACTCCGGCTCAGCATTACGAGAGTTGGCTTTCGAGCTGGAAGTTTCGCATGCCGAGTCTGTGCCTGCCGCCTTCTACGAATATGTGAAATTGCGAGCTGAACAGAATGTCCGATGCGTGTATCAAAGAAGTTACTTTCCAATTGTCGAATTGGTCGGTGCGGACAGCTGGGCGTCCTTTAGCGAGGAAGAAAAGCACATGGCAGAGATATGCGTTGCACATCTTTTTCAGACCGGTTCGCTACCTCTCGGCTCGTCTGGATTCGGGCTGTCCTTTCCAGAGTTCTATCACTTGAAGAACACGGCGATGTTGGAGTCCAAGTAAGCCGAACGGGGCGACCGCACGATACGTACGCAAATAGACCAGCACTTCAACCAGCAACCTTGGCTCCATTCAGGGGCTGGCTGCCATTTTTTTTGACAACACAAATTGGAGGTATGCATGATTATTGAAATCACACAATCAGTCATTGACCACTATTTTCGCAACCCACCAAGCAAACGCCTGGAACTATGCGACAGCATCACGCGGGGCCTTCTGGCCTCATTCAATGCAAACTCGACCGCTCCCGCGATTTGGTATCTCAGGCACAAATCAGAGCTTGGAACCACCGCTTATCAGAAGCTGGGCACGACGGTGACCCACACCGTGGCGGCGGCACGACTACAGGCGATGGTCTTGAAGGACCAGATATCCAAAGGCAACATTCCAGCGAGCAAACTTGGGGCTGGTGAAAAGGCCAAAGGCGGCGACATCAGCCTACATGACTACTTTTTCGGCCGCTACCTGGAACGAGCTAAGCTGACCAAAAAAAGCTGGGTCCGTGATGTGCAGGCCTTCAAACACGTGGACGCTGTGTATGGCAACACAAAGATCACGGCTATCACCCGTCAGATGGTGCAGGCCCAGCAGAATGACATGATGAACTCTGGGCTGTACAAGGCGGCAACGGTGAACCATGGAGTCAAACTGGTGCGTCACATGCTGCGGCAATGTGCCGAGGATGGCTTGATTCCTGCGCCACTCACCGGCATTAAGCTGCTGCCTGAGCGAAACATGGTTGAAAATTATCTTAATGACCAAGACCTTGGCAAGCTTTTGGGCGTTCTCTCAACGCACGAGAACCGCACTGTTTGCCTGATTGCTACTTGGCTGCTTGCAACCGGCGCCAGATCTGGAGAAGCACTCAAGGCACGTTACTCTGACGTGGATCGCGAGCGCCGTCTGTGGAAAATACCTTCTGCGAATTCAAAGGGTAAGGTCGCCGGTTCTGTTTTCCTCAATGACTCAGCTCTGGCCGTTCTGGATCAGTTGGACACGCAGGGAAAGTATGAGCACCTGTTCATCAACGAAAGGACCGGCAAGCCGTACACGACCATTACCAAGAGTTGGGCAAGCATTCGTAAGCGTGCTGGCATTGCGACCTTTCGCCCCCATGATCTGCGACACCAGCATGCGGTACTGCTAATTAATTCGGGCAGGACTCTCTTTGAAGTCGCTACTGCGTTACGCCATAAGGACCCAAACACCACGACCGTCAGATACGCGCATTTGACTTCCAAGACTATGCAGGACGTTTCCAACTGCGCGGACGTGGCAATCAAGCGTGCAATGGCGGCGGCACCAGCAACACCGTAATTGCACCTTGGCGGGACCACCAGCTACCGGGCGCTGCGGGGAGGCACCGGGTTGGTCCATAAAGGCCCCTACTCGGACCGCTACAAGGGTGGCACCGGGTTGGGCCATAACTGCCCCTACTCGGACCGCTGCTGGGCGGCTGAGGGGGTGGTCATGGCAAGGGCAGGCTGTTGCTACGATGTGCAGTAAGCTGGCCCTCTACGAGAATAGTGCAACACGCATAGGAGAGAAGCTTGTGAGTATGGTCAATCAGACAGTTCAAGTCGGGATGATGTCGGGTAAGCGATACCAAATTGAAGAGGTATTTCTGTGCGAAGAAGGCCAGCTGAGAAAGGCCCAAGCGCTGCGTGCCGTCGCAGCAGAAAATCTCGCTGGAGTTTCAACAGGAATCGGCTTTTGGGGATCGCCTGAGTGGGCATTGGGCGGGGCACTTGCGCTCGGACTATTGGAAGGTATAGCAAGCAGCGCCGCAGCAAAGAAAGGGATGTCTCAGTTGGAAGAGGCCAATCAGCTAAGCGCAGCTGCCCAGAAGGAAAGCGAGTTTGTTCCTGTGTGCGATATCCAAAACATTGCTGTTCCTCATCCCGGTAGTTGGAGAGCCGTCCTCAATGCCAATCGTAAGTGGTATGCGCACAACGGCGCGTCGTTCATCACTGTTCGAACGTCGGAAGAAGGGGTCATATGCCTTGCCTGGGACAAGGTGGAATCGTTCTTGGCACCACAACCGATGCAACCAAGTGAAAAGCAGCTGATGGAACAATACGGCATCACCTTTGATGGAGTGCGATATTGCTACAAGGTGCAACGATACGACAAGTTGTCGGATGCAATCGGATTAGCGCAGTACGAGTATTCAAGTGAAAAGCAGCTGATGGAACAATACGGCATCACCTTCAATGGTGTGCAATATTGCTATGAGATGCAACGCTACGACAAGTTGTCGGATGCAATCGGATTAGCGCAGTACGAGATTTCGAGGATGTCGGGTCTATGACCCCGGGAGTGCTCCCGTCATGCCACTTGCCTTGCACAAAAACCCCCGTAGTTTACTTAGGTTAGAACAAAGAATCAGTCAATTTGGATGATTGCTACTTGGATTTATGGCTGTCGGCAGTGAGTCTTTTCTTTGCGTAGGAGAAGGCCACGCACTTGGCGTCGAGTGTTTTCGAAAGTTCCGCTTATTTGTGCCGCCGATTTACCACGCCACTGACCATTGTCCGGACGCTCGAAAAGAGTTTCGCCGCACTCGACGACTCGGCGCCATACCGGCACCATTTTCGGAACGTTTCGGACACCTTTCAGAGGGTCGGGCGATGCCGAAAACGGCTATGCGCAAGCCATTGATCCATATCGAGCTTCCACGAGAAAAATCCAATGCGAGCCCACCAGATCGGAAGCCAGTTCGCGTCTGACGAGAGGAAATTTTGGGCAACAAAAAGGGCCTTACAAATCTTGAACTTGTAGGCCTATCGAAACGCTGTTGGCTGTCTTAAGAGTCCGCTGCTCTACCAGCTGAGCTAAGATCCCATACAGTGAAATGCGATGAAGAAATCTGGACGTTTCTCCGAAATCACCAGCGGGAATTTTAGCAGTAAATTGGCGTTATCTATTGGGTCTGGTGGACTTTGCGAGGGGGGCTGCGTGACCCACCGCGACTCATGGATGCCGGGTTGGGTGATGCTGGGTTCGGTATTCGTAGGTCGGCATACTGGACTCAGTCATGTTGCTTGACCACTGGCCCAACTACCCCCTCCAGATTCGACACCAGTGCTTTTCGGTATTCCGACAGGTAGAACTCAACGGCGCTGTCACGATCTTCTTCGTGACCATTGCGCGACAGGAAATTGAAGGCGTTGTACCGACCGGCAGCGAACAGGATGGCGGCACTCACCTCTCCATCTTTCCCATGCTTTGCCAGTTCGTTTGCAAGGTGAATGAATTTGTCTACGAGTTGGAGAAATTCTGGTGGGTATGGCATGTCGCAACTATACCGGCGTAGATAATTCCTCCATGAGAATCAACTTGGTCACCCCCTTCGCTGAGAAAGATGCCGTCAAGTCCCTTGGAGCCCGAAGGGACTCCACACGAAAGGTATGGTACATCCAGGATGTTGCTGATCTCACGCCGTATCTGCGCTGGATTCCGAATTTGGAGGCTGCAACTGAAGCGTCTACTGGCACTGAGGCACCTGAAATTCCCGTGAATGTTCCATTGAGGCGGTCAGCGAGCGTCGTTGCAAATTCGGCGGTAGTGTTGGCCGGGAAGTTTTTACTGGCGAGGCCTGGGCAACGGCGGAAGTGTGATCCCGCACTTTTTCGCCTATGCTATTCATCGTCGACTTCTTAGTTAGCTTCAGCCTTTATCTTGATTCACTTGAACCAGATCAATGACTGACATCTCAAAATTTGGTACCGTCACAACATGGTTGCCTGGTGACTTCTTTCTGATAGTGACAACCGTTGATCCAATGTAGTTCAGTGGAAAAATCAACAGTGGGAGGAACGTGGTGCTATTCTGGAATTTGCGAGTGCTGATCGTTGACGATGACGCGCTGATGCGGACCTTCGTATCGGACCTCCTGCAGCGAATCGGCATTCACCAAATTCATGAGGCTGCTGACGGAAAAAGTGCACTGGTCTCGGCAATAAAATTTCAGCCAAACCTCATTTTTTCTGATATTCACATGGAGCCCATGGACGGCATCGAATTCGTCAAGCGCTTGAGGGAGGTGCCAAACCCTGTGGTCGCCAACATCAGAGTAATCGTGATGACGTCGGATACCACCAAGGATACGCTACAGGATGCATTGCCGTTGGGCATCAGGGGTTACATCATCAAACCACCGGCACTGGATGCAATGAAGGCCAAAATTGAGTCCGCAATGAAATAGCAGACGTGACACCCTCAACCGTCTGGCGGTGACGTACTTTCTGACGCCATTGACTGCCCGGTAACAGGTTATAGGCTGGGACCTATCACGGCAATTCAATTAACTATCGAGCAACCGCCCACTCAAGGTCTCCCTTGTAGATATGCTGGGCAACTAAATCGTAGGCAACGAAACGGACCAGGGCGTTTGTCGTAACTTGATTCTTGGCGTAATGCTCTTTAAGACTTTCAGCCTTCTCAAGCAACTGCGCGTGTTGCCTTTGATGATCACCGGAAAGCGGATGCTTTGTTCGGGCAAGCAGCGCCTCCTCGGTACAGAAGTGGTCTTTTACGTGATCAATGAGTTCGACCAATTCCCTCTCTACTTCGAATTGGGACGCATCCTGCGCGATCATGTTGATCAATACGTTGCAAAGTCCAAACAGCCTGCGATGCTGTGCGTCAATGACTGGATGCCCACAGCCGTAAACGTCTCGCCAGCTCAACTCAGCAAGTCCATGTGAAGGAGCTTCTTCGCGAAATATAGTGGGAACTTCTATGTGCTGATGGCATTTGAATAAATGCGCGCCGATATCTATATCGCCAGTACCAAACAAGAAGCCCTGCAAAGATAAAGATGACCCCGCTTGCAACTGCAGCCAAGTTGCGAAACCAGAGCATTGTGCACAAGCCAAAAAAGCCATAAAGATATGGCTGTGCTTCGTAGATCCGATCTGAATACGGGTAATTTCTTCGCCAATTGGTCATCTCAAATTCCGTGCAAAGGGACGACTTTCCTATAACTGCTTTCGGTCTTGGATTCAACCGGTCGACGCAACAAGTTGGCTGAATCGTTCAGCAGGCGTTTCATAGTTTAGAGTTTTCCTTGGGCGTTCATTCAGTTTTCTCGCAATTGCATTCAACTGTGACTGTGAGTAATTCGAGATATCGATCCCCTTGGGGAAGTACTGCCGCAATAGGCCATTGGTATTTTCATTGCTCCCACGTTGCCAAGGACTATGGGGATCGCAGAAGTAAACACTGATGTCGGTGGCCAGCGTGAAACGCTTGTGGTCAGCCATCTCATGACCCCGATCCCAGGTCAACGACTTGTAGAGTTCCTGAGGCAACTTGCGTGCGTTCTTGATCAGCGCATTGATGACTGTCTGCGTATCTTTGCTGGCAACTTTCACAAGCATCACGTACCGCGTTTGGCGCTCAACCAGTGTCGCAATCTGGTTGTTGAGGCTACCAAACATCAAGTCGCCTTCCCAGTGGCCAGGTACGGCCCTATCCTCCACCGACGCTGGACGTTCGCTGATGGACACGGCATTGGTGATCTTGCCGTGGTTGTCGGTCTTTTGCGTGTGATGACGCGAACGACGCATGGCCCTGGTGCGTCTCAAATGTTGCAGCAGTTCCTTCTTCAATGCGCCGCGGGCTTGAATGAATAGGCTGCGGTAGATGGTTTCGTGTGACACGTGGTTGTCCTCGTCGCACGGGTAAGTATGCTTGAGCCATCCTGCAATTTGCTGGGGCGCCCATTGACACTGGAGCTTTCTTGCCACGACACGTGCCAAGGTTCGGTTCCGAACCAGCTTGCAGTGTTTAGGACGGTGCGCCCTATCCCATGCCGCCTCGTCGGCCTGGGTAGCACGGTAGCTGCTTTGGCCACCGTTGCGCTTGATCTCGCGGCTGACGGTTGAAGGAGCTCTGCCCAGCTGAAGGGCAATTGAACGTATCGACTGCCCTGCAACTAAAGAGCGAGATATCTCTTCCCGCTCGGCCAGGCTTAACGCCAAATGGGAACGACAGCGCTGCGCAGGACGTATGCCTCCAGTCTCAGCCAAGATGCGACTGACAGATGAGTGGTTCCGATCAAACAACTGGGCAATCTGCTGAAGGGATTCCCCCTTTTTCCAACGCTCCCACATCAGGGCCTTCTGACTATCCGAATAGTAAATCCTTGGTCTTCGCTTCATCTGCAACACTCCTTCTGCTCATGCAGAATTTAAGGTGTTGCATCGACCGGTTGAATCCAAGG
>CAJAVE010000192.1 GCA_903945325.1 uncultured beta proteobacterium
CTCAACGCGGCTCCAAAATTCATCGGTGACTTCCCATGCTTTCGCTTTTGCCATTTTCCCTCCACACACAGACATTGCGCATGGAAAGCCATTATCCTTTATTTACGGATAAGTTCTAACTCAATCCGGCGGGCTGTGAAGCCCGCTTTTTTTTGGGCGCATCTTTGACCTGCGGCAAGTTGTTGGGGATATGCCTGCCTAGTATTCAAGAGAGTTTTCTCAACTCTTGTGAAGAGGCAATCATGAACACCGCTCCAAAATTCGTTTACGTATTCGGCTCAACCCGCACCGAGGGTGCCGCCGCCATGAAAAATCTTCTTGGTGGCAAAGGTGCCAATCTGGCCGAGATGTGCCGCCTGGGAATCACCGTGCCGTCGGGTTTCACCATCAGCACCGAAGCCTGCACTGCGTTTACCGAACAGGGTCGCGAGGCGGTACACGCGTTGATCCAGGGTGAGGTACTGGACGGCGTCAAGTTTCTGGAATCCGAAATGGGCAAGAAATTCGGCGACGCTAGCGACCCGTTGCTGCTGTCCGTGCGCTCTGGCGCCCGCGCCTCCATGCCCGGCATGATGGACACGATTCTCAATTTGGGCCTGAATGACGAGGCGGTTGTGGGTCTTGCGCGCAAGTCCAGCAACGAACGTTTTGCCTGGGACTCCTACCGCCGCTTTGTGCAGATGTACGGCGATGTGGTGATGGGGCTCAAGCCCGTGTCCAAGGAAGATCACGACCCGTTTGAAGTCATCATCGACATGGTCAAGGACAAGAAGGGTGTCAAGCTGGACACCGACTTGGACGCCGAAGACCTCAAGGAACTGGTGCAGCGCTTCAAGTCCCTGATCCGCGCCCGCATCGGGCGAGACTTCCCCACCGACCCGTGGGAGCAACTCTGGGGCGCTGTATGGGCCGTGTTTGAGAGCTGGAACAACGAGCGCGCCTGTGTCTACCGTGAGTTGAACGACATCCCCGCCTCCTGGGGTACGGCGGTCAACGTGCAGGCCATGGTGTTCGGAAACCTGGGTGATCACAGCGCCACAGGCGTGGCCTTTTCGCGCGACGCAGGCACGGGTGAAGACCTGTTCAATGGCGAGTTTCTGGTCAATGCCCAGGGCGAAGACGTGGTGGCCGGCATTCGCACACCACAACAGGTGTCGCTAGTGGGCTCGCGCCGTTGGGCAGAACTGGCTCTGGTCAGTGAAGAGGATCGAAAGGCCAACTACCCGTCGCTGGAAGAACTCATGCCTGGCATCTACCAGGAACTGCTGCACGCCGAGACCACGCTGGAAAACCATTTCAGTGACATGCAGGACATGGAGTTCACGATCCAGGAGGGCAAGCTGTGGATGCTGCAAACCCGCAATGGCAAGCGCACCGGTGCTGCCATGGTGCGCATTGCCATGGAGATGCTCAAGCAGGGCATGATTGATGAAAGAGCGGCCTTGCTGCGCGTGGCCCCGGATCGGCTCAACGAATTGCTGCACCCGATTTTTGACCCCAGGGCACTGACCGCTGCCACGTCCATAGCGCGCGGACTGCCCGCTTCACCAGGCGCGGCCACCGGCCAGATAGTCTTCTTTGCCGACGAGGCAGAGACCTGGTTCAAGGCCGGAAAGGACGTGATTCTGGTGCGCCAGGAAACTTCGCCCGAAGACCTGCGCGGCATGAGTGTGGCCAAGGGCATTCTCACGGCGCGCGGTGGCATGACTTCCCACGCCGCCGTAGTGGCGCGCGGCATGGGCAAGTGCTGTGTGTCGGGCGCAGGGGCTGTGCATGTGGACCTGAAAGCCCGCACCATGACCGTGGGCGAGGTGGTCTACAACGAGGGCGACTGGATCTCGCTGAACGGCTCCAGCGGCGAGGTTTACGTGGGCAAGATTGCCACCAAGGACGCCGAACTCAGTGGCGACTTTGGCGCGCTGATGGCTCTGACCGACAAGTACAAACGCCTGGAGATTCGAGCCAACGCCGACAGCCCCGCGGACGCCAAAGTAGCACACGCCTTTGGTGCCACCGGCATCGGCCTGTGCCGCACCGAGCACATGTTCTTTGAGGGCGAGCGCATTCTGGCGGTACGCGAGATGATTCTGGCCGACAACGAGGCCGGGCGGCGCAAGGCGCTGACCAAGCTGCTGCCGATGCAGCGGGGCGACTTTGAAGGGTTGTTCCGCGAGATGCACGACCTGCCGGTGACCATCCGGCTGCTGGACCCGCCGTTGCACGAGTTTTTGCCGCATGACGATGCCAATCAACGCGTGATGGCGGCTGAAATGAAAGTGCCGCTGGGCAAGATCAAGATGCGGGTAGAAGAGTTGCACGAGTTCAACCCCATGATGGGCCACCGCGGTTGCCGCCTGGGCATCAGCTACCCCGAGATCACCGAAATGCAGACCCGCGCCGTGATCGAGGCAGCGCTGAATGTGCGCACCCTGGGCATTCACGTCAAGGCCGAGATCATGGTTCCGCTGGTGGGCACGGTGCGTGAGTTCAACGCACAGGCCGAGGTGATTCGCCGCACCGCAGCCACGGTGTTTGCCGAACGTGGGGAAACATTGGACTTTCTGCTGGGCACGATGATTGAAACACCGCGCGCGGCGCTGATTGCGGACAGCATTGGCAAGCAGGCCGAGTTCTTCTCGTTTGGCACCAACGACCTGACCCAGATGACCCTGGGCTTCTCCCGCGACGACGCCGGTAAGTTCCTGCCCGAGTATTTGAAGCGCGGCATCTACGAGCACGACCCGTTCCGCTCCATCGACCAGAAGGGCGTGGGCGCGCTGGTGCAGATGGCGGTGGAAAAAGGCCGCAGCGTGCGCCCGGACATTGAAGTGGGCGTGTGCGGCGAACACGGCGGCGACCCGGTTTCGGTGGCCTTCTTCCACCGCGCCGGGCTGGACTATGTGAGCTGCTCGCCCTATCGGGTACCAATCGCACGGTTGGCCGCTGCCCAAGCAGCTATCGGCTAAATAGTGGTTCTAGCCCCCGTGGAATATGCGTGAGCAGCTATTGAATCAGGAGTAACTGATGCTCCGCATAGATCTGGAGCCGCCACCGGCTCCCAGATTGAACCGGCTGCAGATGTCGCTGAGGCGCGCGGCCTGATCGCGCAGGCTCTCGGCCGCGGCGGCGGATTCTTCCACCAGCGCCGAGTTCTGTTGGGTCATTTGATCCAGTTGACTGATGGACGCGTTGATTTGGGAGATGCCGCCCGACTCGTGGTTAGTGGCATCACTGATTTCGTCCACGATGCCTGAGACGCTTTGCACCGATTCAACAATTTCGGTCATGGTACGGCC